>JBKHCL010000019.1:0-41974 GCA_046541875.1 Phycisphaerae bacterium
CGCGTTGCGGCTGACTCTCGCTCCACGTGAGATCGGGCTTGGGCTCTGCGCTGGTGCGATACGATCGGAAAATCGCTACTCTGCCCCCCCGTGCCATTCGGGCCAATGCTCGCCCACCCGGCGGAAAGCCCGGATGAGGTGCTCGTGCGGGGTGTCGGTGATGTCCAGCAGGCCGATGGGTTGATTCTCTCCGTTGGACGCCCGGCCCATCAACGGCTGATCGACGTGCTGGAACCAGTGGCAGCCCAGGGCGAAGGGCATCTCTGCGAAGCTGCGGAAGTAGCCCTCGGCCATCTTTTCGCGCTGCTCGGCGGTGTAGCAGCGATAGAGCGGAGGAAGCTGTCGCGGGCTGGCCAGCGGGAAGTGGAACTCGCCGATCAGGATCGGTCGGCCGGTGAGGTCGTGGTAGGTCTGGAAGTAGTCGGTCGGGACCGGGTAGGTGTAGTTGTTCACGCTGCAGACGTCCACGTGTCGGCCACAGGCTCGGAGGATGTGGTCCGGCGGGGGTGTTTTCACGAACCGGCAGCCGAGATAGAGGTGGTTCGGGTCGTGTTGCTTGAGCAGGCGGTTGACGGTTCCGAAGTAGGTGTCGGCGAAGAGCGTCTCGAACTCGATCATCAGTTCCCGGGCGGGCCCGTCGTCGGGCACCTGCTCATCGGACATTTGCGCGACGTCGTCCCAGGATTCCGCCAAGATCGCGAAGGCGTCGTTGACGCGTTGCAGTGTTTCGAGCTTTTCGCGGAGGAACTCGACCCACCGCCGGCGAAGGGGTGCGTCGTGGTCGGCCTGGAGCAGGCGGGGGGTTCGCCAGGACGCTTCGTTGTCCACGAAGTAGCCGATCAGCCAGGGGTTGTCCAGGCAGGGCGCGGTCAGCTCGGAGATTACGCCGCTCAGCCAGGGTTCCCAGCGCGGGTCGAACACGTCGGCGAAGCGTTTGCCCGCGCGGGCATGGACGCCCTCTTCGCGCGCCCGGGTCCGGGCAATGCGGCAGTGGGGAATCTGCCGCTGTTCGATGTACAGAGGGTTCTGCGTGAAGCTGCCGATGGTGTTGATGCCCCACTTGGGCAGGCGTTGCAGTACGCGGTCGGCCCAGGCGGTCTCGCTGCCGTACTTGCGGAGGATGTTCCAGGCGTAGAACGAGGCGAGGTCGGTGGTGTCCGGCCTCATGTGCAGCCGGGCCGGCTGGGAGGCACGGGCGAGGGGTTCGTCGGTGGGGGGCAGCTCGGCGTAGACGTGTTCGCGTCCGGCGACACCGGTGAACTCGTTGGCGTCGATGCGGATTCCCGTGACCCCGACCGACCAGAACGCGTTGCCGGCCGGCGTGACCAGCCACCACACGCCGCGATCGTCCTGATCCACGCGGAAGAACCCCGTCGCGTCGAATGTCGGGCCGTCCAGAAGGCCGCCGTACTCGTCGCGGCCGGGTAGGTCGGGCGTGGATTCCAGGGTCTTGGTCTCGGTGTGGGCACGGTCGCGGAGGTCTTCTTCGTCGACGACTTTCCCGGGCCAGTCGGCGCGGATCCGCTGGCCGAACCGGTCGATCAGCGGCTCGTCGGTGTCTCGTTGGCCGGTCAGTGACATCGCGTGGATTTCGACGACGGCGGGGTGGGCGGCGTCGTGAAGGCCGCGGATGCGGAGGCCCGACGGTTCGTAGAGCGCCCGGTTGCCGGCTCCGAGAGGCAACTCGGTGAGGTCGACGTTCACGGTCTGTCGCTGACCTGCGGGGAGGGTGGCTCGGCCGATGAGTCGGCAGCGCGAGCAGAGCACGATCAGCTCGATGTCGACGGCGGCAGGCCCGTTTGTGACGTCCATCGAGAGCATCCCATAGGGCTCCCAGTCGGCGGGGAGGTCCAGGGCGCCGAGTGTCGCTTCGATGTTGGCGTCGTGGCGGTGGAAGGTCAGGCGAACGTCGCTGCCGTCGGCGGTGGTTTCCAGCGTGGCGTCGGTCCCGTCGAGTGTGACCTCGCGTCGTCGGACGAGCTTGCCGCCCCCGGCGGCGTCGGCCTGGAAGACCTCCTCATCGAGGTCGCGGAACCGCGGGTCGGTAAGATTCCGGAGTGTGGCGTCTGCAGTGTTCATGGGTTTTTTCCAGCAGCCGAGACGGCTGATTCTGGTTCGTTCGTCGGGTCGATGTCCGGATACACACAAGCCCGGGGACGCTGCGGTCCCCGGGCCGATGCGGTGGATCTCGTCGGGCGGATCCGCCCATTGTAGCTACGAGAAGAGGTCCTCGCCGGTCCAGCGTTTGCGGACCATGTGGGCGACGGTCTTGGGTTGTCGCTGGCGGGTAAACACGCCCTTCTTGTTGCCGCCGACGCGCGAGATGCCCTGCTTGGTCATGAAGTCCGCGAAATTCCAGATGTGCTCGCCGATCACGAACGGAAGGCGATCGAGGACGTTGTTGATGCGCTTGATCATCTCGCACTGGTATTCCTCGGTGAAGATCACCGGCGGGTCGTGGTGCATCCCCGGGATGGTGTCGGCTCCGTATTCCGAGAGGATGATGGGCTTTTTCTGATGCTTGTACCACTGCTTGAGTTCCCACTCGCCGCGGCCTTCGATGGTATCGAGCTGCCCCGGGTTGCCGTACCAGCCCCAGTAGCGGTTGATGCAGAGCACATCGAGGTACGGAGCGGCCAGGTCGTTGTCGAACCATGTGTGCAGCGCCATGGTCAGCGGGCGGTCCTGCGGGTCGGCTTTTCGGGTGACGTCGGCGACTTTCTTGAAGTACGGCCCGAACGGTTCCTGCTGGGAGGCGGCCTCGTTGGCGATCGACCACATCACCACGCAGGGGTGGTTTTTGTCGCGGGCGACGAGGTCTTTCATCATCTGCACGTGGTGGTCGAGGATGGGCTTGAGGAAGTCCTTGGTGAAGATGTCCTGGGACTTCTTGAACATGTACAGCCCGACGGCCGGCGATTCGTCGATGACGACGAAGCCCTGCTCGTCGGCGAAGTTCATCAGCTCCTCCGAGTAGGGGTAGTGCGAGGTGCGGAACGAGTTGGCGCCGATCCACTTCATCAGATTGAAGTCCTTGACGATGATCGCGTGATCGAGCCCCTTGCCCTTGATGTCCATGTCCTCGTGCTTGCCGAAGCCCTGGAAGTAGAACGGCTCGCCGTTGATGAGGAACTTGTTGCCGCGCAGTTTGATGGTGCGGATACCGACCGGCAGGCGGTAGACGTCTTCGCCGTCGTTGAGGTCGACCTCGAGCTTGTAGAGGTAGGCCTTGCCGGGCTGCCAGAGCTTGGCGTTCTCGACGGTAAGCTTGCCCTTGTCGCCCTCGGCGGCGGCGACTTCCTTGCCCTTGGCGTCCAGCAGGCGGACGGCGACGTCTTTGTTGCCCCGACCTTTGACGTCGACCTCGTATTTCACGATGCCCGTATCGCCGCGGGTGTCGGTGACGACGGTGATGTCGTCGATATATCGTTTCGGCGTGGAATAGATCCGCACCGGCCGATGGATGCCCGAGTAGTTGAAGAAGTCGTGCTGGATGTCCTGCACCTCGATCTTGTTGCCTTTGCGGTCGTCGATGGTCTTGATCTTGCCCGGAGGGAGGGTGGTTTCATCGAGAATGTTGTCGATGCTGACGGTCACGCGGTTGGCCTTGTCGAAGGCGACCACGTCGGTGACGTCGGCTTCGTAGGGCAGATAGCCGCCCTTGTAGCGTGCGACCTCCTGGCCGTTGACGAACAGGACGCTCTTGTGGCAGGCCGACCCCACGCGGATGACGACGCGCTTGTCCGCCCACGAGGCGGGCACGAAGAACTCCCGGTCGTACCAGACCTCCCCGACATGGTCGCGCAGCTTCGCATCCTGGGTGATGTCGTTGTAGCTGGAGGGGACGGGCATCGGCTGGGTTTTGGTCAGCGGACGCTTCTGCCAGTTCTTCTTGTGGCCTTCGCCTTTGACGTCGGCTTTGAAATTCCAGATCCCCGAGAGGTCCTTGACTTCGCGGGTCTCCGATTCGCGTGGGAAAAGCATTGCATGTTCCTTTCTGGGTGTTGCGTTGAATCGATTGATTGTGATGTATTCTTTTTTGCGCGTCGTAGTGATTAACTAGCAACTAGCAACTAGCGACTAGCGACTAGCAAGTGGTTGCCAACAGCTAGCTATGGGTATTTCTGGATCGATCCGGCTTTCGCCCGTCGGCCCGGATTGTGCGAATCAGTGCCCCGAGCATTCGTTGCACTTCCAGCGTCTGTTCTGTCAAAGCCTCATATGTCGCCGGGTCGACGAATCCGAGATCCTTGGCCAACAGAACGTGATACTCTGTTTCACAGGCCGATCCGAATGCGATCTGGAGGAACCGGGTGAAGTCGCTGCTGCTGCCTCTGCCACAGCCTTCGGCAATATTGGCTGGGATCGAGGCACATGCCCGTCTCAGTTGCTATGTCATACCGTAAAGCTCCGTCTTTGGGAATGCCGCGGTCGCTTGGTACATCGCCAACGTCAATACGTGTGTTTTCTCCCAAACCTTAAGACGCTTGAAATCCTTCATCTCATCCTCTATCAGCCGTGCAATGCAGCAATGTCAGTGGGTGTCCGTAGTGTCTGTTAGCTGCTAATTGCTAATTGCCAGCTACTAGTTGCTAGCCGCTAGCCGCTAGTTGCTAGCCGCTAGTTGCTAGCTGCTCCTCTCCCCCATCACGTGGCCGTAATCGATTGTGAACGATCGTCCGTCTTTGAGCGTCAGCTTGCTGCCGAGAGGATGACCGCTGTCGGTCCAGGGGAGCACCTCATGCTCGGTGATGGGCATCAGTTGGTCGGAGGTCCACTTCCAGTCTTCGGGCTCTTTCGAGCAAAGCATCACGGTGACGGCGAGGAACATCCCGGCGTAGTCCTTCTCCTCCTTGTGGCGGCAGTAGATCACGGTGCTCTGGGGCGCTTCGGGGTGGAGGCCCTCATGGACGGCTGAGGTGATTCCATCCCATCCGGCGATGGGCATCAGCACGACCTGTCGCAGGTCGATGTGGGCGGAGAGACCTTCGACGCCGTCGGCGCCGATGGGCGAGACGTCGGCCGGCTTGCCGTTGAAGTGCGGCAGGCCGAAGTGCCCGAGGGTCAACTCGTGCTTGTAGGGGATGCTCACGCGGTCGACCCGCAGCACGCCGCCGGGAATGGCGATCTCCGCGAGGTCCACCCGCGCCAGCCAGCCGGGCAGATCGCACTGGCGGTACAGCACTCCGTCCCGCATGCCGATGTACTTGAGATTCTGATGGGCCATGAACGGCAGGTCGTATCCGCTCTGCAGCACGCTGTAGGCCATCGCCGTTCCGCCGTCGGGGCATTCTTCTTCCCACGAGAAGGCTGAGTTGTACGAAAGGCGGGTGTAGTTGGGGTTCTGCTTCTTCGAGGCGACCTTTCCCGGGGCGGTATGCGAGATTCCCGTTCTCCCGTCGGCGGTGATGGTCAACCCCGGGCCGGGCAGGGAGACGGTCTTGATCGCGTCGCCGAGGGTAGACCAATCGCCTTCGCTTTCCTCGGCCGACCAGAACGGCGAGGTTTCCGGCAGGTGCAGCGCGAGGAACACCTTCGCCAGCCAGAACGGGCTCAGCCGACAGGAGTAGCCCTGCACCAGCGGGTCGAACTCGCGGTAGAATCCCAGCGTCGGGACGCCCTCGTGGTAGAAGTCCTTCCGCGTGATGAACTGCAGCAGGTTGCCCGATGCGATGCGGCGCGCCCAGCCCGGATCCACCGTAGGATTGTTCAGCAGGAAGTGGGCGGGGAAGGGTGCCGACGCGGCGCAGCGGTAAATGATGCTCCGCCCCCACATCAGCGAATGGCCGTTTCGGCCGAACATCAGCGGGTAGTGCTCCATCAGCTTCTGGTGGCGCTTCTCGATGATTTCCGCCACCTCGGGCATGTGCTCGTAGCCGAAGTGCCTGGCCCAGATGGGCCCGTAGAACTGGAACGCCCAGCAGGAGTAGTAATCGAACTGCCCCATGTCGCGATACCAGCCGTCGCCGGCGTAGAAGGCCATCAGGTTCTGCAGGTGGTCGCGCAGGACCTGCTCGTCGATCTCGTAGCCGTTGAGCTTGAGAAAACCGGCCATCATCACGTTGAAGAACCGCCAGTTGTGGCTGTTGGTCTTGTTGGCGATGTAGTCCTGGAAGACGGCGGCCACCTGGTCCTTCTCGGGCTGGGAGAAGCGTTCCCAGATCTGCTCGCGCGTGTAGAGCAGCCCCAGCGCCAGGGCGGCGCCCTCGGCGGTGTGTTGGAAGAGAGGCTGTTTGTGCTCGCGGGCGAGATTCGTGATGAAGCCCACGAAGTGAGGGTCGTCGGGGTCGGTCGCGCGGAGAATCAACTGGGCGTAATGATCCCGCAGATTGATCCCCGCCGCCTCGGCCGATGGGTCGTTTTCGATGATCGGTCCGGCGATCATGAGCGTGCGCGACAGGCCCTCGAACTCGGCCGACCGGAACTTCCAGGCCGGGTCATCGGGTTTGGGGTAGGTCTTGCCCGGGCGTTTGGGCAGGGCGATCGGGTCGCCGAGCGAGTCGATGTGCTCAAAAACGCCCCCGAGCAGATGGATTCCCGCATCGATCCAATGCTTGCGGGTCATCCCCGTCATGAGGCTTTGCTCAAAGTCCGGATCCTGAACGTGAAACGCAGTCATGCTGTCCTCTTCGCGTTATTGAAAGCCAATATGTCGCCAAATGAATCGGGCACGGATTTCCACCTGTCGACGAGAATCCTTCGCCCAAGGTGCGGGAAAGTATGGCCGCCGGATGCGACAAATGCAAGGAAACAACGCCTTCGAGGATGCTGAGGTGCGCGACAGGAATGGGTGGCAGGGCGGCCTGTGGTCCAGTTCGCCCTGCTTGCCCCCGTTCAGTCATCTCGCCCGCAACAAGTTGCTGGCCCTACGGTTACCATCTGTATCGCAGGCCGACGTAGACGTTCGTGTTCCGCTCGAGTTGGCCGAAGAAGGTGTGGTCGTACTTGCCGAGAAACACGTTGCCGCCGGCGTCGATGGTCCAGTGGTCGTCGATCTTGTAGGAGGCACTCGGGCGGAAGTAGGCGTCCATGTCGCTCGGGCTGAAGTAGGTGAACAGCGACAGCTCGAGGTTCTGGTTCATCAGCAGTTTCGTCACCCGCAGCGTGATGACGTGGCGGTGGCGGTCGGCCTCCCGTGTGCCGGCCGGTGCGTTGAGGCGGTACTCGTCGTGGTCCATCATCCACTCGAGGTAGTACTGCACCCCGATGGTCAGGTCGTCGGCAAGTTCCGGCCAATCGCGCTCGTAGCCCACCAGCAGGCGGATCTCGCTGTTGGGCACGAAGGGGTCGTCGCCGTTGCGATCCTCGACGGAGTCGTAATATCCCGCCTCGACATTGGCGATGCCCCCGGCCCACTGGCCTCGCACGCTGGCGCCGTAGACGTTGAGGTTCGGGAAATACGCCCGCCCGGCCGCGTTCATCCCCAGGGGCCGCTTCCAGTAGCCCCAGTACCCGTAACCGGCCAATTCGATTCCGTCGATGGTCTTGTGCATGCGCAGGGCGAACTCGTCGTCCCGGAACCAGCTCGCAGGCCGATCCGCGTCGATCACCGCGTCCTGCCCGGCCCGACGACCCAGCGAACTGTTCCAGTAGCTCAGCCGCTGCCCCGTGACGTACCGGTCGGCATCGAACTGCGGCGTGTAGACGAAGTCCGCGTTGACCCACTCGGTGAAGGTGTTGATGCGGATCGCGTCGGAAGGGGCCTTGAGGTATTCCACGTCCCGCCCGATGAAGAACGCCTGCCAGTCCTTGGGGAACTGGTCGTTGATGAACAGCTGATCGCCCGTGCCCCACGTGAGGATCTGTCGGCCGACCTTGAGGTCCATGAAGTCCAGCGGCGTGAACATCACATTCGCCTGCCGCAGGTCCACCCAGCCTTCCCCGCGCTCGAGGTCCACAGCATGGCCGTCGGGGATGGTATCCCACATGAAGTCCGTAACCAGCTTGAACGTCATGCCCCTCCAACTGGTCTGCAGGTCGGTCTGGAGGCGGACCTCACCCAGCGTGAAATCGTCGTCCTGGTAGCGGTCGGGCTGCAGGCGGGCCCCGGCGCGGGCATCGAGAAAGCCGCTGAAGTCCAGCCAGTGCAGGGCGGGCTTCTCCTCGCCCGGCGCGTCGGTCGTATCCGGCGTGTCGGTGTCCTCGTCCAGCCCACTGGGAAGGTCGGGACCGCTGCCGCCGTCGTCTTCGCCCAGTCCCGATGGCAACGTCGGGTTGGCCGATTCGTTCGGGTCGCTCTGCTCCAGCCCCGGCGGAAGCGAGGGGCCGTCCTGCCCAGCCGCTCCCGTAACCAGCATTGCCACAGACGCCACAGTCATCGCCGCCAGCCATCGTTTTGTGTTGCTCATGTCCACTCCTCGGTGGAATCTCCCGTATTCCGTGGCATGGGCTTCCAGCCCATGCGCGGCTGTCTCTTCGGACACGGGCTGGAAGCCCGTGCTACGTGAACGTCGGACACGGGCTGGAAGCCCGTGCTACGTGAACGTCGGACACGGCCTGGAAGGCCGTGCTACGGGTTACTTGCCCAGGTATTTTCGCGGCGGGCGACGCAGGTAGCGCTTGTCGAAGATGTCGTCCGGCAGGGCGACGTTGTAGTCCACGTCGCTGTAGCTCAGGTTCGTGTAGCCGCCGGTCTTGAGGTCTTTCATCTGCGACTTGACCACCGTCGGATACCCCTCGATGGTCTTGACGCCCTTGGCGGTGTACTTGCGATACGCCTTGCCCTGCTTGTCGTAGTAGGTCGTCTGCACCACCAGAAACGTCTTGCGGTGGACGTACATGACGTAATGCCCGAACTCGACGTCATTGGGATTCTTCGGCGTGTTCTTGAGCACGAAGTACGTCTTGTTCGTGTCGATCAGCTCGTGCTTGTCCAGGTCGATGCTTCGCCCGCTGACGTCCTCGTAGAGGAAGTGAGACCCGACGAAGCTCGTCCGTTTGTCGGCAGCCGAGATGCGCTTCACCAGGTCGAGGTTCGGGAAGTACATCCAACGGTCGTCGTTCTTGCCGATGTGCTTCCACACCAGGAACACCGTCTTGGCCACGTCGGCGGGCTTGCGGAAATAGACGTAGTACTTCTGCTCGCCGGTGTACGCATGATCGCCTTCGACCAGTTCGCTTTTCGGTCGGCTGGCTGCCTCCGGCAGGTCGCTCCGGACGCCGTCTACAGCTTTCGTGACGGCCTTGAGAAACGCCTCGGCTTTGACATCCTTCTTGCCGACCACCCGGGTGGTCGATCGACCCGGCTCGGAGACGGAATCCATGGACTCCACGCCGTCGACATCCTTCAGCGCCTCTTCGAGCTTCTTGGTGAGGCTCTCTTTCACCTGCTTGGCTGTGCTGTCGGTCAGAGTGACGGCCACGCGGACGATGGGCGCGTTGGCGTCGGGCTGGTCGTCGCGACGAAGGATGGTGAACCGGCGGGTTCGCTTCTGGCCGCGATCGTCCACGATGTCCATCTGCACGTTGGCCCGTCCGGTGTGTCCCTGGTAATACGACCGGAAGTTCGTCCAGTGAACCACCTGGTCGACGGTGAGGTCCTTCGTGCCGTCCGGCATGCCGGTGGGCTGGGCGTTGGGGTCGGCTGCCCCGGCGAGGCCGGGGACGACGGTCACAGCCGGCAGTACCGTCAGCAGAATTCGTGTGAATGTGTTGTCGAGTGTCTTCATGGGATACCTCATTCCTCAATGGGTTGTTTGATATTGCACTTGTCGCGCCGCGAAAGCAACGCACAACCGACCGCCAACAGCGGTACGGCGATCAGCGAGATGATCGTCAGCGTCGTCAGCGGAATCGCCAGGTACTGGTAGGCGTTCAACGCCAGCAGCGTCACGGTGACGGCCGACACGACCACGCACGTCCCGCACACGCAGGAGGGCCCGGCCTTGGTCTTCGCCGCCTGGAAGAGCGGCTTTTCCAGCAGCCTCATCAGGGCAGGGAGAATCAGCAGCGTCGCCAGCCCGCTGACCACCAGGATCGTCGCCAGCAGCATCCCCACCGTCTGATACGGAACCAGCGGCGCCAGCAGCAGCGGCAGGAAGCCCGCGGCGATTACGATGATGTTCCGCGTGATCGCCCGCGCCGGTTCACCGAACACCTTCGGCGCGGTCTCCTTCCACGAACCGGTCTCCAGGTATATCCGGCGCGCCCGGGCCAGGAAGTGAATCGCGAAGTCCACCGCCAGCCCCAGCGTGAGGCTGCTCAACACGGCTGTGGGCATGTCGTAGTCCTTGCCGACAATGCCCAGCGCCCCGTAGATCGCTGCGATGGTCACCGTCAGGGGCACCATGCTCAGCAGGCCCCACAGTGCCGAGCGGAACAGAATCGTCATCAGCAGGAACACCACCAGGAAGCTGCCCGCGAAGCTCTGAAGCATGCCCCAGACCATCTTCTCCTGCCAGACCACGTTGATGTAGGTCAGGCCGAACCATTTGTGCTCCATCGCCCGCGGCGGCGGGTTCTGATCGACCCACTCATCGACCGCCCGCACAACGGCGGACATGTCCTGATTGTCGCCGCTGGTGAGTTGGACCCACATGCCGGCGTTTCGATAGTCCTTCGTAATCAGGTGCCACAGATCGTGAGGCCGATGGGAGTTCTCGTACTGCAGCAACGTCTCAGCCACGCCACTGGATGTCTCGGGCACGACGTAGTTGGGGTCGTTCTCCGGCGGGATGTACGTCGGGCTCTGGGCGTGCAGGTCGCGGTTGATGGTCCGCACGATGTCGGCGATGGAGTTGCTTTTCCCGACCACCTTCTGCCCGCGGGTTTCGATGGTGAGCAGGTACTCCTGCAGATCGGCCAGCCATCGCAGCGTGGCGGGGTCCTTGAACGTGTCGGAATGTGCCTGTTGCCGCATGCCCACGAAGTTGTCGAGGTCATCGGCCAGGCCTTCGGGAGCGACGCGGGCTGCCTCCTTTTCCAGTTCGCTGAAGAAGGTCTCTGCCGACGGGGCGTCGGTGTGTTTCTCAGCCGCCTCGATCAGGTCCTTCAATGCTGCCCGCATGTTGGGGTCGCTCTGCCGCCGGGCTGCCCGGCGCATGTTCTCCAGCATGGGCTGGGGCTTCCACTCTCCCGGCTGGGATTCCAGCGAGAGATACGCCATGTACGTCCCGCCGAAGTGATCGTTGAGTACCGTATCGGCCACCCGGATGGGGTGGGATGGCTCGAACCATTTGACCGGGTTGTCGTTGACGTTGATCCGGCTGATGCCCCACCCGGCGATGACCATGATCACGACGGTGATCGCCAGGATGGGCTTGGCGGCGCGGTAAGTTCCGCTTCCGACGGCATTGAGGAATCGCCCGATGAGTCCCGGATGTGCCTCGCCGGCGGAATGATCGTGTTTGGCGCCGAAGCCCTCCAGGCGCGATTCGGGAATGAACATCACGAAGGCCGGGATGAACGTCACGGTGAACAGCCAGGCCGCCAGGATCCCCATCGCCACGAACACGCCGAAGACCTGCACCGGCGGAATCGGTGTCAGTGCGAGGCTGGCAAAGCCGGCTGCCGAGGTCAGCGAGGTGTAGAGCATCGGGGCGAACAGGGCGTCCATCACCGCATGGAGGGTCTTGCGGCGGTCGCGCGTCTCCTGGTACTTCTCGAAGAACTCCGAGATGATGTGAATGCTGTCCAGCACCGCGATGGGCATGATGAAAATCGGGATCATGCTGCTCATGATGTGAACCGGGAACCCGGCAATCACCAGCGAGCCCATCGTGAGCACCGTGCAGACCATCGCCACGATCATCGGGGAGATGATCAGCACCAGCTTGCGGAAGAACACCAGCATCAGGATGAAGATCACCACCATCGCGGTCGGCGCGGAGATGGCCATCTGCACGAACATCTCGAACCCGAAGGTGTCCTCGGCCACCGGAAGACCGGTGATGTGAACCTCCTCGGGTCCGCCGAGCTGGGCGACCGCTTCCTGCAACTGCAGGTACACGTCGTGGCTGAGGTCTTTCTTCGTCAGCGGCAGGTAGATGGCCACCATCTTCCCGTCCTCGCTGACCATCGTCCCGTTCAGGAACGGAACCCGCCGGGCCGCCTTGCGGACGTCGATGGCGCCCTGCGGCGTTCGCGGCGGATGCCGCATCAACCAACTGAACCGAATCCCACCGGCCGTCGGGATGATCTTGTCCACGGTGGAGGGGGCGATGATGTCCCGCTCGACGACGATGTCCTCAGCGGAGGCGGGAGTCGGCTCGGAAGGCTGGGCCGATTCGGGCTCTTCTTCCGTCTCGGCCTCGGACTCCTCGCCATCCATGCCGGCCGGCAGGTCAGGCCCTTGGTCGCCGTCCATGCCGCTGGGCAGGTCAGGTGCGTCGCTCTCGCCGAGCCCCTCGGGCAGGGCATCGGGCCCAGCCGGAGCAGACGAGCCTTCGTCCGTCGGGGCGGGCGACGGAGCGTTGCCGTCGCGGAACTCGGCCGGCAGCGGTGGCATTTTGCCCACCATGTCACCGTTGGGGTCGAACTTGAGCGACTTGGCGAAGCCGGTGAGCTTCCAGACTTTCGTAAGCGTGTCCGGATTGAACACACCGTCGGGATGCTCGGCGTTCAGCACGCCGATGACGACCATGTCATTGAGACGGAACCGCTCCTTCATGCGATCGTGGAAGATGCGGACCGGCTCGTCCTCGCGGAGCATGTTCTCCGGGTCGGTGTCCACCGTGATCCGGTTCAGCGACCCACTCCACTCGGGAACCAGCGTCGGCAACATCGCCACCGCCGCCACCGTAACCGTGGCCACCAGCATCAAGGCCGTCAGCAGCTCGGGGTGCTTCACGGAGAAACTCGTCATTGCCTGGCCGATGCGATTCATGCGTCAGCTGCCCTTCACGACAGAGGAGAGAATTGTCGCTTCGTCGCGGGCCACCTGCTCGCCCAGGACGTCCGCGACGTTGCCGCCGAACATCGTACCCATCAGGCGGGTGTTCATCCCGGACACGTACACGTTGCCATCATCCCCTTTATAGGCGGCAAACGCACAGGGCATGAGCGTAGCCAACTCCCGGTTGCTTTTCAGGATACTTTCAGCGTAGCCTTCCCGGCAGATCTCCACAAGGCGGACCTCCGGGCCGAACCCCACGCCCTGCTTGCTGAGCGACTCGTGCACATTCCGGCCGGCCGACGCGCCCAGGACAACGCCCTCAAGCAGCATCAACCCGGCCCGGCTGCGAAGTAGCCCGGAGGTGATGGCCGTGATCAGTGTGTCGGTGCTTTGTGCGCTCAAGGGGAAATTCCCGGGTCTCGTGGTTGTAAGGGCGGTTTGCGGGCAGCTACTTCGCTCGGCCGATGGCTTGCTGCAGGGCTTGGAGACTCTGCAGCCCGACCAGACGGTCGATCTCCCTGCCGTCCTTGAAGACCACGATCAGCGGGATGGCCGAGACGCTCAGCTTCCGGGCCAGGGCGGGGTTGTCGTCCACGTTGACTTTCGCGATGGTCACCCCCTCGTCGACCTGACCGGCGAGCTCTTCCAGGGCCGGGCCGATCATGCGGCAGGGGCCACACCACGGCGCCCAGAAGTCGACAAGCGTAATGCCCTCAGCCGTGACGGCTTCGAAGTCCGATTCGTTCAGGTGTGCGATGGTGCTGGTCGTCATGAGCATTCTCCTCGTGGTTGCGTTGTCTCGGCAGGGCCCGTCGCCCCGATGACCTTGGGAAATGCACAGACCATGCCAAACACCAATCCGCACCGGCGTAGTTCTCATAAGATCGTCTCTCAGATTATCTTAGGCGCTCCGTTCGGCCGGCGAGTTGAAAAACTGCTCTGCCATGGAGGATGCGCCCGGGGAAGCGGTTGGCGCAAACATGCGCCAATGGGTATGCGCTTCAGCAGGGCAATTTGCTGCCTGATGAAAAGGCTCGTAATCATGTCGCACACGGCGGCATATCCGGATACGATGGTTTGCTCTTGGTGTTTTGCCGGGACTGTGGTAGGCTGTTTTCGTCCGCAGGCTGGTAGGAAGGATCGGCGGCGGGCTCCGCAGATCGGCTGTGGGAGGGATATTCAGGATGTCGCAGAACGGGAAGATGGAAGGCCACGTCGGCGATTCCCATCGAAGCGAGGGTTCGTACGAGACAGGCCCGGCGGATGACGGCGCGAACGCGCCGCACGCTGCTGTTGCGCGCGGACTGATCGAGGCCTTCCCCGATGCCGTGCTGATCTGCGATCTGCAGGGGACGGTTCGGCATGTCAACGCAGCCGCGGCTGCCCTGTACAACACGTCGGTCGATGAGTTGGTCGGCCGGGCGTATGTTTCGCTGGTGGACGAGGAGTATCACGCCTTCTGGGAGTGCGGATTGCGATCGGTGGCCGGCGGCGAGACGTTCGAGGCCCAGAGCGTTCATCGTCGGCCCGACGGGGTGGAAATCCCGGTCGAAGAGCGGGTGATACCGATCGACAAGGACGGGAAAACGCTGGCTGCCGTCGTGGTACGGGACATCACCGCCCGCAAGAACCGCGAGCGCGAACTGCTGGCGACCCGCGACCGCTACCAGCGCCTCTACGAGCAGGCCAACGTGGGCTACTTCCGCACGGATCTCACCGACGGGGCGCTGTTGGAGAGCAACGAGAACCTCGCCCGCATGTTCGGCTACGAGAGCAGCGACGATATTTTCGACCGGTCGGCCCCGTGGTTGCACTGCCTGGACCCGGATATCTATCAGCGGGTGGTGGATCGCATCGAGGATGAAGGTCAGGTCAGCGGCTGGCAGGTGGAGTATCTCCGTCGGGACGGGACGGTCGCCTGGGCCCGGATGTACTGCCACGTGATTTCCGAGAAGGGCTATCTCGAATGCGTGATGGCCGACATGACCGACGAGAAGCTCGCCGCCGAAGCGCTGCGACGCGAGCGGGACTTCGCCCAACGTCTGCTGGAAACCGCTCACACCATCGTCATGGTGCTTGGGCTCACCGGGCGGGTGTTGCGGATCAACCGATACGCCCGTGACGTCACCGGCCTCTCGGAGAGCGACGTACTCGGACGCGACTGGTTCGAGCTGTTCGCCCCGCCCGATCAGCGAAACGAACTGCGCCAGGTGTTCATGAAGGTAATCGATGGATGGCGGTCGGTGGGCACCGAACGCGAATTGCAGACCTCCCAGGGCAAGCTGGCGGTGCAGTGGTATGCCTCAGCCCTGCGCGACGGAGACGGCAAAGCCGTCGGGCTGATGGTGATCGGCCATGACATTACCGAGATCCGCACGAAGGAAGAGCAACTCCGCGACGCAGCCAAAATGGAAGCGGTCGGGCGACTGGCCGGGGGAATCGCCCATGACTTCAACAACCAGTTGACCATCATCAAAGGCTACTGCGACCTGCTGCTGCGACGGGTCGAAGGCGACCAGGCGATCGAGAAACCGCTGGGCAGTATTGTCTCGGCGGCCATGACGGCCTCGTCGTTGACGCGCGAGCTGTTGATGTTCAGCCGAAAGCACACGCTGAACCCGCGCCTGGTGGATGTCAACCGCACGCTGACCGACCTGGCCGACCCGATCGAGCGCGTGCTCGGGGCGGACGTGGCGCTGACGCTGGAACTGGACAACGAGCTCGGTGCGGTGAAGCTCGACCCGGTGCAGTTCGAGCAGGCGATGATCAATCTCGCCGCCAACGCACGCGACGCCATGCCCGAAGGCGGGCAGTTGACCATCCGCACCGAGAACGCTTACGCGGGCAGTGACGACGAACAGACCGCCGAGACTGCCTGCACGAAGATCACGATCATCGATACCGGCGTGGGCATGACCGAAGAGACGGCCGAGCAGATCTTCGAGCCGTTCTTCACCACCAAACCCGAGGGGATGGGGTCCGGTCTGGCGTTGGCGTCGGCGTACGGGTTCGTCAAGCAAAGCGGCGGCTGGATCGAGGTGAAGTCTCAGCCCGGGCAGGGCACGGAGTTCGAGGTGTACCTGCCGCAACTGGACCAGCGGGACCTGGCGCGGGAGGCCGGCGAGCAACCCGAACAAATCGCCAAAGGCGGCAGGACGATCCTGGTTGTGGAAGACTCCCAAGCCGTCCGCGAGATTGTGGTTCGCGTGCTGGGTGAGAGCGGCTATCGCGTGCTGCAGGCGTCCAACGCGAGGAACGCGCTGCCGATTCTCGATGAGGACGGCGACGAGATCGACCTGCTGGTGACCGACGTGATCATGCCCGGCATGACGGGGGTGGAGTTGGCCCACGAGGCGAAGCGCCGCCGGCCGGACCTGCCGGTGCTGTACATCAGCGGATACGTGGGCGAGCGTCTCTCCCGGCAGGGGCTGGACGCCGACCGACACAATCTGTTGCAGAAACCCTTCGAAGCCGGCGACCTCACCCGCGCGGTCAAACGCCTCCTGCAGGAATCCCACACCGAGACGAAGTAGCCGCCCGTTTCCTCCCTGGCGAACCCCCCGGCGCCGTTACCGCGGCCAATGGTCTTCGTCGTTGCGCCGATCGATGACGCGTTTGGCCTTGCCCATGAAGCGTTGGAGGGTTTTGGGGGCGACCAGCTCGACCCGCGCGCGGATGCCCGTCACCGCATGGATTTCGCGATCGATTCGCTCGCGCAGGGCCTGCATCAGCCGCATCTCGTCGGAGAAGTCCTGCGGGCGGACCTCGACGCGGACGACGACCTCGTCGAGGTTCCCGGGCCGCGAGACGTCGATCTGGTAGTGCGGGGCGGTCTCCTCGACCCGCAGCAGGGCTTCCTCGATCTGCGAGGGGAAGACGTTGACCCCGCGGATGATGAGCATGTCGTCGGTTCGGCCGACCACGCGGGACATGCGCGCGGTGGTCCGTCCGCAGGGGCAGGGCGATCGGTCGAGGGTGGCGATGTCACGCGTGCGATAGCGCAGAATCGGCAGTGCCTCCTTGGTCAGCGCGGTGAATACCAACTCGCCCGGTTCGCCCTCGTCGACGGGCTCGAGCGTTTCGGGGTCGACGCACTCGACGATGAAGTGGTCTTCCTGGATGTGCATGCCCGTCCGGGCGACGCACTCGCCGCTGACGCCCGGGCCGATCACCTCGCTGAGGCCGTAATTGTTGAACGCCAGCAGACCCAACTCTCGCTCGATCTCGACGCGCATGTCCTCGGTCCACGGCTCGCCGCCGAAGTGGGCGAACGTCAGGGGCAGCTCGGCCGGGTCCAGCCCCTCGCTGCGGGCGACCTCGGCGATGTTCAGCGCGTAGCTCGGCGTGCAGACCAGCACGTCGGCTGCAAGATCCCGCATGAGCATGATCTGCCGCGGCGTGTTGCCCGAGGCGGCCGGTACGATGCCCGCCCCGACCTTCTCCACCCCGTAGTGCAGCCCGAACCCGCCGGTGAACAGCCCGTAGCCGAAGGCGATCTGCACGAGATGCTCCGGCCGCAGCCCGCCGGCGGTGAGGAAACGGGCGCAGAGGTTCGCCCACGTGTCCAGGTCCTCGCGCGTGTAGGCCACGAACGTCGGCCTGCCCGTGGTGCCCGAGGAACCGTGAATGCGCAGAATCTCCTCGCGCGGAACCGCGAGAAACCCCATCGGGTACTGATCGCGCAGATCGGCCTTGGTGGTGAACGGCAGGTGGCGCAGGTCCTCCAGCGTGGTCACCTCGTCGGGGGTGATGCCCTTCTCGGCGAATGCCCGGCGATAGAACGGGACGCCCTGGAGGCGACGGACCAGCTCCTGCAGCCGGGCCAGTTGCAGCATGCCTCGCTCGTCGGCGGGCATGCACTCAGCGGCGCGGTCCCAGATGAGATTATCGGATACGAAGGTGCTCATGGAATGGTCTGTCCCCGCGGCATGGAAAGAAACACGGACTACTTCTGCGAGTAGAGCTCAGCCGACTCGACCACGCTGATGCCGTTGTCCCGCAGCACCGACAGGGCCGCGTCGGGGTCGTCAAAGCGGAACACCAGGACGGCCTTGTCCTGTCGGCGGAAGGTGAAGGCGTACATATATTCGATGTTCACGCCGGCCGACTCGAGCGCGGTGAGCACCTCGGCCAGACCGCCGGGCTGATCGGGCACTTCGGTGGCGACCACCTCGGTGACGTTCACGACGCACCCGGCGTTTTCCAGGGCCTGCTTGCCTTTCTCCCACTCCGGCAGGATCAATCGCATGATGCCGAACTGCTGCGTGTCGGCCAGCGAGAGCGTGAGAATGTTCACGCCCGCATCGGCGAGGATCTTGCACGGCTCGGACAGTCGGCCGGGCTTGTTTTCCAGGAATACCGAGATCTGATTGATCTTCATGGTGCCTGCACCCTTTCTTTGACGGCGTCGTCGTCGGCAGGTTCAGCCGAGGCGAAACGCCGATGGAACGGTCTACTCTTCGTTTCGTTTGTCGATGACGCGCTTGGCCTTGCCCAAGCTGCGTTCAATGGAATGCGGCTCGACCAGCGAGACGGCCACCCGGATCCCCAGGGTATTCTCGATGCTCGCCGAGAGCTTGTCCTGGAGATCTTCCAGGGCGCGGATCTTGTCCGAGAAGAACTCGGAGGTCACCTCGACCTGCACCTCCATGCGGTCCAGCCCCTTGGCCCGGGTGAGGATGATCTGGTAGTGCGGCAGCGTCCCTTCCACCGCCAGCAGCGCCGTTTCCACCTGCGAGGGGAACACGTTGACCCCGCGGATGATGAACATGTCGTCGGCGCGTCGACCGATGCGTTCGATCCGCCGGACCGTTCGGCCGCACGGGCAGGGCTCGGTGATGATCCGCGTAATGTCCCGCGTGCGGTAGCGGATCATGGGCATGGCGTCCTTCGAGAGCGTGGTGAAGATCAGCTCGCCTTCCTCACCGTCAGGCAGGGGCTCGCCGCTTTGGGGGTCCACGATCTCGGGATAGAAGTGGTCCTCGAAAATGTGCAGCCCGTTCTGGGCTTCGCACTCGGAGGCCACGCCGGGCCCGATGATCTCGCTGAGCCCGTAAATGTCGAAGGCCTTGATGCCGGTGGCCTCCTCGACGTGTTTGCGCATCTCGTCGGTCCAGGGCTCGGCCCCGAAGATGCCCGCCTTGAGCGGAAGATCGGCGATGTCCACGCCCAGTTCCTGTGCTCGTTCGATGAGGTAGCAGAAGTAGCTCGGCGTGCAGCAGATTGCCGTAACGCCGAAATCCTTCATTACCATGATCTGTCGATCGGTATTGCCGCCCGAGATCGGAATGACGGTGGCACCCAGCGCCTCGGCGCCGTAGTGGGCACCCAGCCCGCCGGTGAACAGCCCGTAGCCGTAGGCGTTCTGGATGATGTCGCCCTCGTGACAGCCGCAACAGGCGAAGGTGCGGACCATGACGCTCGCCCAGACCTCGACGTCTTTGCGGGTGTAGGCGACCACGATGGGCTTGCCGGTGGTTCCGCTGGAGGCGTGCAGGCGGACCACTTCGCCCATGGGGCTGGCGAACAGCCCGAAGGGGTAGGTGTCCCGAAGGTCGGTCTTGACGGTAAAGGGAAGCCTGGCGATGTCTTCGAGAGACTGGATCGCATCCGGCGTCAGGTCGCGCTCGTCCATCCGTGCGCGGAAGAGTTTGACGTGGTCGTACGCCCGGGCAACGATGCGCTGCAGCTTGCGAAGCTGAAGCTCGCGCAGACGTCGGACCGGGACATAATCCGGCGCGCTGGCGGGGTGGTAACGTCGGACCGAAGCCGTGTCTTTCGTGGCCATTGAGCGAGCTCCTCAGTTGGGTCAGTCTGTCGTGGCGGCCTGCTTGCCAAGCTGAAACGCCTGCTCGTTCATCTCGTGAACCTTCTCGGGAAGGTTCTCGCGGATGGCGGCGAGCCAGTGTTCATCCTCGATTTCGATATGGGCACTCAACGCACCGAGCATCGCGACGTTGAGGCTCTTGGCGCTGGGCAGGGCATTCTCGTCGATGATCTCGCAGGAAATCAAGACGCCGTTCTCGTCCAGCGAGTCGATGTTGTTGGGTTTCTGGGTGACATCGAGCACGAGGAGGAAGTCGGCCTCGCCGGGAGGCACCATGGGGCTGGCGATGCCCTCGCCGAAGCGGACGTCGGACGTGACCGACCCGCCTCGCTGGGACATTCCGTGGACCTCGGCCTTCTTGACGTCCAGGCCCTGCCGGAACGCTGCCGCTGCGAGAATATCCGAACACTTCAACACGCCCTGTCCGCCGATGCCGGCGACGACGACGTTGGTTACCTTGGTCTGCATGGTTCGCTCTTGGGTCTGAGGTTACCGGCTGCTCTGGTTGACCTGCTCGTACTCGCGGATCTTGCGGGCCGCGATCAGGCAGGGACGACGGGTGATGATGACGCTCAGCTCGTCTCTGTTCAGCGCTTCGGCGACCCGGGCGGGCAGTTGGTCGGCCCCGGTGGCCATGTCCACCACGTGGACGTTTTCCACGCCGCACGCGCGGCAGAGTGTTTCGAAGTCCAGCTTGCCGGCGGCGGAGTGGTCCAGCGCCCGTCCGGTTCCGGGGTGCTCCTGCATGCCCGTCATCGCGGTGGTCCCGTTGTCCAGGATCATCACGAGGTGACCGGTCCTGGGGCGGTTGTACGCCATCTCCACCAGCCCGGTGATTCCGCTGTGAACGAACGTGCTGTCGCCGATGACCGAGACCACCTTGCGGGCCTGATCGTCGGGCAGGACGTGACGCATGCCCAATCCCACGCCGAGAGACGCGCCCATGCACACGCAGGTGTCCATCGCCTCGAACGGCGGGAGCACGCCGAGAGTGTAACACCCGATGTCGCCGGTCACGATGCAGCCGGCGTCGCGGAGCGTCTCGAAGACGCCACGGTGTGGACAGCCCTTGCACAACTGCGGCGGTCGACCTTTCGGGGCGGCCGATTCAGCCGACGTGTCGCCGGCCAGGATGCGCCGGACGCGCCCGACGTTCAACTCGCCGAAGCGGTACATCTCGGGCTTGCCCTCCACGTCCAGCCCGGCGGCCTTCAGCTCGGTCGCGAGGAATGGGTCGCCCTCCTCGATGACCACGACGCGGTCGAGCACTTCGATGAACCCGCGGATGCGATCCATTGGCAGCGGCCAGGTCATGCCCAGCTTGAGCACCGAGGCATGCGGGGCCGCTTCGCAGGCGTGCTGGTAGGCCACCCCGTTGGTGATGATGCCCAGGTCCGACCCGCCCGGGCGGGTGACGATGAGCCCGGACCCGAATTCGCTGGTGGCCACGGGTTCGCCTGCCTCGCGCGGCGGGGTTTTCTCGTACCACGCGGCGATGCTGCTGAGCTTCTCGCGCATTCGCCGATGGGCCGGGCGGGCGTAAGCGGGAATCATCACGCGGGCGGGCAGGTCGCGCTGGTAGTGGGGTTGGGCGGGCGTGGTCAGCTCGCCGGCCTGGCGACGGTAGACAATGGTCTTGGAATGGCAGATCCGCGTGGTCAGCCGAAGGATCACGGGGCAGTTCCACTGCTCGGAGAGGTCGATCGCCACGAGCATCAGGTCGTAGGCTTCCTGGCTGTCGGCCGGTTCGAGGCAGGGCACGCCGGCGGCGCGGGCGTAGTTGCGGGTGTCCTGCTCGTTCTGGCTGGAGGCCATCCCCGGATCGTCGGCGGCCACCACCACCAGGCCGGCCGACAGGTCGGTGTAGGCGGCGGTGAACAGCGGGTCGGCGGCCACGTTGACGCCCACGTGTTTCATGGTCGCCACAGCCCGTCCGCCCGCGAAGGCAGCGCCGATGGCGACCTCCAAGGCGACTTTCTCGTTGGGGGCCCATTGGGCTTTTCCGCCGATCTCCGCGACGGTTTCGAGGATCTCGGTGGAGGGGGTTCCGGGGTATCCGGTCGCCATCGCGACGCGCGCGTCGAGGACGGCGTGGGCGACGGCTTCGTTTCCGCTGAGCAGCATTCGTTCGGTGGTCATGGATTACGGCTCCGAAGGGGGAATCATCTCGGTCAGCCACGCCGGCGGACGAATGGGTCGACCGGCGGGGTCGGTAACGGCGTGGACGGTCCATCCGCGGGTGACGGGGTCGGCGGTTGCGGCGTGTCGGACGTCGACATCGAACCGCAGGCGGGCCTTTCCCTGCAGACCCACGCGCGTGGTCAGCGTGAGCGGGTCGTCGTACTGCGCCCTGCCGAGGTATTGCACGTGGGCTTCCACCAGCGGCAGCAGGGCGCCTCGCGATTCCATCTCGGCGTAGGGCAAGCCCATTTCGCGAAGCGTCTCGGTGCGCGCGACCTCGAACCATTCCAGGGCACGAGAGTTGTAAAACGTGCCCATCTGGTCGGTCTCGCTGTAGCGGACGCGGAGAGTGGTGGTGTATTCCTCAGCCATGCTCGTGTGGTGCAGCCCGCGATGGGGCGGTCGGCGTTTCCCGTCAAAACAACCCCCGCGCCATGCAGCACGGGGGCGACGAGCCGCCTTTGTACCACGGAGTCCCGGCCGGGGCAAGCTCATCGATGCCAGCAAAGGGGCTGCGGAATGCTGCGCTCGTCAGTCGCTGGGGTGTGCGCGGTAAACGGTCGGGTCGTCGAGCGTGCCGGCGAAGAGGTCCACGGTGTCTCCCCGGTCGCCCAGCCAGTAGACCTGCGTGCCGCAATCGGGGCAGAAGTGGTACGTCCCGTGGGCGTCGCACTTCCTGCCGCTTCGGCCGCGGTATTCGTTGGGCTCGCCGGCGGTGATCTCGAACCGGTCGCGCTTCACCGTGACGAACGGGGCGCTGAAGGTTCCGGTCGCCTTGCGACAACCGATGCAGTCGCAGGTGCTGGTCTTCTCGACCGGGGCCGAGGCGGTGTACTGAACGCGGCCGCAATGACAGCGCCCGGTGAAGGTGTCGATGTCCCGCGGGGGTGCAAGAGCCTTGTCGGTCTCGCTCCTGCGTGGGACGGTCTTGACCTGCACGCAGCCGGCGGCGAGCAGGGCGAGTACAAGCGTCAGCATCAAGGGCAGGGCGAGGCGTGCGATATTCATGATCATCTCCCACGGCATGAGGTACCCGGCGACGCTGCGAAGTGTACGGGGTATGTACGGCATGTCAAGGGGGAAACAGGGGCAATTCCATGGCTGCGGCGGAAGGCCATTCGGGCCACAATAAAATGCGGGCCGACCCGTGAGAGTCGACCCGCTGAATGAGGATCACCTGCGCCTGGGCGTCAGAATTTGAGAATCACCTGATACCGCAGGAAGATTGCGGCGTCGTTATTGCGATCGCTGTAGAAATCCCCGGGGCAGAAGTATTCGCCGATCAGGTGGCCGCTGATGTGCTTGTTGAAGTCATAGGTCATCAGCGCCTGGAACAGTTGCCCCTTGATGTTTCCGTTGGAGCTGAACTGGGCCGGGTTGGCCATGTGAGGACGCTGGTTGTTGTCGGCCAGCAGCAGATGGTAATCGAAGTGCAGTCCCATCTTTTCGGTGGGCTTGCAGCTCCAACCGGCGTTGAGGCGATGGATGTTCGGGGTCATCGCCGGTGCGCCTTCCATGCGATCGAGATAGCCCTGGACGATGTTGGACCAGGTGGCCCCGCGTCCCCAGAGGATGTCGAACGCGCCGTCAGGCTCGTCGCTGCCGGAGCGATACTCGTAGCCGACGCGGGCAACATTGTTCCAGTCGTCGTTGAAATGGTAACTCAGCTTCGAGTTGAGGCCCATGGCACAGACGTTGACGCCTTCCTTGTTGCCGATCTGCGTGGCAAGCTCGGCGTACACTTTCCAGTTTTCGTCGATTTCATGACGAATGCTTCCGCCCACCGTCGAGATGTCCGAATCCCATCCGCCGGCGGTTTCCTGGTTGGTCTTCCGCCAGATGTAGTATCCGTCCAACTGGGTCCGCTCGAAGGATTTGTTGCGAATGTTCAACATCGCGGCGACTTCATCGTTCTCGACCACGGCCCGGTCGCGATCATTGACCGGTCGCAGCCAGCGGTCCTGGTCGGAGCACTGCCAGATGAACAGCCCGTCGACCGTCGTCTGCATCTCTTCCAGCTCGTAGGTCACGCGGGCCATGTCGAAGAACGCGGTCCGGGTACCGTCCAGGGGCGTTCCTTCAATCAGCAGCCAATCATTGACCCCGGCGGGGAACTGGCGTCCGACTTGAATGGTCATGGGAAGATCGAATGCCTTGGACCATTTCACGTTGAGCTTCTCGATGATGGCTTCATTGAGATCGGTATCGCGGATGTTGTCGTACGTTCCGCCGTGCCCCTTGGGGCGGCAGAAGTTGTACCACTCCCACGCCATGCCCACTTCCAGGTCGACGTTTTCGATCGGAGAGACAATCGCCCAGGCCCGTGTGCGGTATCGCTGCCAGAACCGCTCGTTTCCGACCGTCTCGTCGCGCAGAATGTCGTTCCCTGTGGCCTGGGTGTTCTTGTCCCAGATGCCGCGGATACGGAAATCGGCGCCCCACTTCAACCAGGGCAGCGCCTCGGCGCTGTCTCGTTTGAAGTCACAGACAAAGCATCCGGCGCCTTCGGCTTCCGCATGGTCGTGCGCCTGGCCAGCCGCCTGTTGAGGCGCTGCGACCAGCAGGCAGGCGACGAAAACCGCCGCCAATGTGGGTATCCATACTCGTTGTCTCATGCGTCTTACTCCTTTGTGTTGTCAGGTGGACCTCGAAACGTCCTGCAACTATCCCGTACCTTGTATCTGTTCGGGATCTCACGGTTTAGGCTTGAAACATTTTTGTAGATGCTCGTCGTCCGGTGATTTTGAAATCAGACTCACCACAATAAAGGTCAGCAGGCTCAGCGGAAGGGCGATCACGATCGGGTCCACCGCAGGCCAATTCGGGTGACCGGCGAGAATGCTCGGCTTCCCGTTGGTGAAGGAGAACACCAGCCCGATCGCGGCGGCCTCCTTGGCCTTGACCAGCACCAGCCAGAAGGCCGTCACCACAAAGCCCACCACCATCGAGGCGATCGCCCCGGCCCGCGTCGCGCGACGGAAGAACAACCCGCCCACGAACGCCGGCAGGAACGCCGAACCGCACAACCCGAAGAAAATCGCCGTCGCCCGGGCGATCATCGTGCTCTCGCGGGCGTAGAAGCTGATCAAAGCGGCCGCGAGGATGCCGATCACGATCCCGATACGCGTCACGCCGATACCCGCCTGGCGACGGTGGAGAAACTGCTCGAACACGTCCCGCCCGATGCTGGTCCCGGCGGCGTGGAACTGGCTGGACAGCGTGCTCATCGCCGCAGCCAGCAGCGTCAGGAGGAAGACCATCCCGAACCACTTGGGCATCGCCAGCTTCATGTACGTCGGGATGATCTGCCCGGCATTTCCCTTGGCCATCACGATGGAAATCGTCCGGCCCTGAACCACCGGGACGCTGTTTCCGTCCATCTCGGCTGTGGCGACGGGGGGCTCGCCGGTCAGCACCACCGGGGCGAGCTTGCCCTCGACATCGAAGTACACGCCGTCTTTGTCCTCGTCCTGCATAAGCTGCAACACGGCGTGATTCTTCTCGGCGTCGATCACTTTCGCCACCCGGCCGGTGAGCTTGGGGCCCTTCTTGGTGAACCACGCGTTGGACAGGGCACCCACCGTGAACGCCACGCCCGTCATAATGAGGATGAACACGCCGCCGACCAGCACCGCCCGGTTGAGCTCCTTCTTCGAGCGGACCGTCATAAACCGTACCGCCAGTTGCGGCTGGGCCAGAACGCCGATGCCCACGCCCAGCGTGATCGTGCTGATGACGATCCACCAGAGATCGTAGCCCTTCTCGCCGAACCCGAAGAGCGGCATGGCCGTCCAGCCCTCGTGGCCGATGCTCTTGAGCTTGCCCGGAACCAGCGACGCGAGGTCGGTCAGGTCCTGGTGACCCTCCGTGACGCCTCCCACCGCGATGTAGGTGTAGATCAGCAACGTGAGCATGCCGACGAACATGATTGTTCCCTGCAGGGCGTCGGTGTACATCACGCCCTTGAGCCCGCCGACCACCACGTAGCCGGCCACCAGCACGCTGAAGATCAGCAGGGCGATGCGGTAGTCCTGGTCGATATCACCGGTGAACTCAAAGTGACGGGCGATGAACTCGCATCCGCCGATCAGGACGGCCGAGGCGTACAGCGGGATGAACAGGAAGATGATCAACCCCGCGAAAACCTGCAGAAACCTGCTCTGGTAGCGTCGGCCGATCAGTTCCGGGAAGGTGTGGGCGTCGAGGCGATGTCCCATGCGCCGGGTGGGTCCGCCGAGGAACACGAACGCGATGAAGATGCCCACGAAGATGTTCAGAAACGTCAACCAAAGCAGGCTCATCCCGAACAGGCCGGCCACTCCGCCAAAGCCCACGATCGCGCTGGTGGAGATGAACGTCGCCCCGTAGCTCAGCGCCATCACGAACGGATGGGCCTTTCGCCCGGCGAGCATGTAGTCCGAGGCGCTCTTGGTGCCCCGGAACCCCAGCCAGCCGAGATAGCCGACCACGAGCAGGTACAGCACGACGATCACGATGTCCAATGCGCCGACGGCAGCAAGCACCATGCGTGGTTCTCCTTTTGTTGTCAGGACTTCGCTCGCCGGTCGGCGAGGCGGAGATCCCTCGGACGGAAAAACAGTAAGAGATGCGAGCGAAACGTCCAGGCCGCGCGGGGCAGAGGGGGCGGCTAGAGTTCCTCTTCGACTTCCTTTTCATGCTGCGCCCAGGCGATGTCCTCGGCCTCGACGTGGTCATCGCCGCGGTTCCAGTTCAGCAGGCCGTACACCACGCACAGCAACGCGCCGGCCAGGCAGAGCACATACGCCAGCCAGACGTACGGATCGTCGATGCCAAGAAATCCCAGCATTTCGAGCTCCTTTTTCCCGCGATTTCGGAAGTGTCTCCCGGGCCTGGTGCCATCCAAACCCCGGTATGCCCATGCGGTAGGGGTTCTTGTAGGACATCGGTCGGATGTTTTCAAAGAAGAATCCGGGAAAATTCGTCCCGAACCGATTCGCTCTGAGGTTGTCTGCGTGAATGATCGTCGGGCCGTCCGGCCTGTCGGTGAAGATGCGTTCACGCAGCAAGGGCTTCGGGCCCGTGTTTACGAGTTGAATGCGGGTCGGCTATTTTGTTGACACCCGATCCGGGCCATCTATAATCGCAGATCAGCGATGGTCTGGACGTGCAGGACCGGCGTGTTTTCATTCATTCCGATCATGAGGAACCTGCCGACGTGACCTGTAGCCAAGCCCTGTTCTTGAGCTTAGTTGGGAGATCGTATGTTGAGTAAGAGACTGGCAAGTCTGTTGGTGTTGCTGGCGGCCGCGAGCTGCCTTGTCCTCGCCTCGGCCGCATGGGCACAGCTCGATGCGGACGCCTCCGCGGATCAGAAGAAACCCGCTGCACTCTGGGAGGACATGCTGCATTACATCAAAGTCGCCCAGCCGACGGCCGCCAGGAGCAACGCCCTGGCGCTGCTCCAGTCCGGGGCGAGCAAACGCGAGATCTATCGCCTGTCGGTGGAATGGCCCGGCTCGGCGGTCACGCTTCAGCGTGGCAGTCGCCTGGAGGGCATGAAAGAGCCCATCGCCCGCCTCCGCGAGATGATCGAAGAGGGCTACGAGCTCGAACGGGCCGACCCCAACGAGATCGCCCGCGCCATCGAGAAGCTCGGGGGCAAGTCCCTTCAGGGCATCAAGAACGCCCAGGAGCGCCTCAAGACCTCCGGCGAATACGCCCTGCCCAAGCTTGTCGGCGTGCTCACCAGCGAAGACTCCTCCGACCGGGTGAAGGAACGTGTCATCAACGTCCTGCCGATGCTCGGAAAGGACGCGGTCCGGGGCCTGTCCTGTGCATTGCAGAGCGAAGACCCGAAACTCGTGCAGAATCTCGCCTACGCCCTGGGACGCATCGAGTACCCCCACGCCGCACCTCGGCTGAAGGAAGTGCTCGAACGCGAAGGCCTCCTCAAGGAGACCCGCAGATACGTCGAGTCGGCCCTGATCCGCTGTGCCGGACGCAAGGCCCTCAAGAAGTCGGCGGCAGAGCTGTTCTACGACTGGAGCCTGAAGTACTACTACCGGGCCGAGTCCATCCAGCCCGATCCGCGGTACGATACCGCCAACGTGTGGTACTGGCAGGACGGAATCCTCACGTATAAGAAGGTCGTCCGCCCGATCTTCACGGATGTCTACGCCATGCGGATGGCCCGGCTGGCGCTGAAGCACGACCCGAAGTACTACCCGGCGGTTCCGCTGTGGCTCTCGGCGATGATCAAGAAGGAAGCCGACCTCCCCCAGGGCGCCACCGACACGATCCGGGGCGAGAACCAGCCCCCCGCCGACTATTACGCCCTGGCGTCCAGCCCGAAGTTCCTCCAGGCGGTGCTCGCCCGGGCACTGAAGGATGATTACACCGAGGTGGCGATTCCGGTGATCCAGGCACTGGCCAAGACGGCCGGGGCGCGAAGCCTCGTCCAGCCCGTCGAGGGAGGCACCCAGCCGCTGGTGGGGGCGATGACGTACCCCTCGCGTCGCGTGCGATTCCTGGCGGCGTGGGCACTGGGCAACGCCCGCCCGGACCGTGAATTCCGCGGCAGCCAACTGGTGATTCCCGTCCTCAGCGAAGCCGTCCGCCAGACCGGCGAGAAGACCGCGCTGTTCGTGGCCGCCGGCGACCGGGCCAACGCCCTCAAGGCCGCCGTCCGGGAGGCGGGCTACAAGGTGATCGACGAGTCCAACCCGACCAAGGCGATTCTCGCTGCAGCCGACTCTGCCGGCGTGGACGTGGTGGTGCTCGCGGGCAAGCCCGACCCGGTCCCGTTCGTCCGCAGCATGCGAAGGATGCCCCTGCTGTCCGGTACGCCGGCGGTGGTTGCCCTGAACAACGCCGCCACGCGGGCATTGGCCGAAGAAGACGAGCGCGTGCTCGTCGTCGACCAGAGCGGGCAGAACATGGCCGACTCGATCGCCAAGGCGATCAAGCTCGGGGCCGGTGAGCCACTCAGCCAGGACGAAGCCGCCCAATGGGCCGTCCGCGCCTGCCGGAGCATCCAGGGATTGGGAATCACGCGGAACAAGGTCTATGAGATCGACCGGGCCCGCCCGGCGCTGATCGCCGCGCTTTCGGCCGACAGCGACGAGGTGAAAGTCGCCGCCGCCCAGGCCCTGGCCACCCTCGCCGACGCCTCCGCCCAGCGGTCCATCGTCCAGCTCGCCCTCAACGTGGACGCCGGTGAACGCGTTCGCATCGAGGCGTTCAAGGCCGCCAGCACCTCAGCCAGGCGGTTCGGCTCGCAGGTGACCGACTCCCAGGCCGGTGAGATCGTCCAGGTCGTCATCGGCGACGGTTCGCAGGATCTGAAGGTGGCCGCCGCCCAGTTGCAGGGCTCGTTGAACCTGCCCAGCGACAAGGCCAAGGACCTGATCCTCTCGACGGCCGGTAGAGACTGAGTCCGAATCCGAAGCAATCTCGAACGGGTCGATCCATCGCGGGTCGGCCCGTTTTCATGCGCTCCGTGCGCTCTGTGCGCTAAAAGAGGTCCGGTGCTTTCTGTCGGCGGTGGCTGGTCGAGACGCGAGATTCCCGGACGTCTTGTTGGTCGGGTTGGGGCATGCAGAAGATGCGGTCCGGCACCCAGGTATGCGGGCCCCGGCGGTTGTGGCGGTGCAGGGCACAGAGGGTCTGGGCGCATCGACCGTTCAGTTGCGAGCAGCGAAGCAGGCGGATGAGGAACCCGCCGTCCCTGCCTCGCAGAAATCGGCCATGCTCGTCGCAATGGTAGGTTCCGCGCACAAGCTGATTGTGCTCGGGGCAGGCGATGACGATGGGCTTGGTGGCTCGTTCAGCAGGCATGGCGTATGCCATATCTATCGGACACGGGGCGAAGCGTCTTCGACTGGTTTGGCGGACACTCGCCGGCCGATCAGATGACGACTCGGCCGGTACTGTCGCGACGGATCTGTGAAATGCCCGGGTGCGTGGTCTCCAGCTTGTCCAGGACGGCCGACTGGGTATGGGCGAGCTTCTTCCACGACCGCAGCGTGTCGGCCAATACGTCGCGCATGGAGAGAATCCCGACGACCTTCCCGCCGCGGACGACCGGCAGATGACGGATTTTCCGGTGGGCCATCATGCGCTCGGCGTCGTGCACGCTCATGGACTCCGGACACGTCGCCACGTCGGTGGTCATGATCTGCTCGACCCGCACCCGCTCGCTGTCCAGGCCGGTTGCCAGGCAGCGGGCGACCAGGTCCCGCTCGGAGACCACCCCCAGCAGGCTGCCCTGTTCGCTGATGACGGGCAGGCAGCCGATGCGATACTTCGTCAACAGCCTAGCCGCCTCCTGAACGGTCGCCTCGCGCGAGACGGTTATCAGCGTGTGCCGGCGCTCCAGCAGTTCTGAGATCCTGTCATCTTCGCCCATGAATGGTTCCCCGGCTGTGATTCTGCGTCGACCCCAACGGTGTGCATGAGGTCTATCGGCCGATGAGGACGAATCTTGAGCAGCCCGATTCCGATCGGCAGTGGGTTGAGGGGCGCTTCGGCGGCGCAATTCCGCCGGCCAGGGGGCACCTTGCGCAATCTTATCCTGCTGCAGCGGATGGATTTGCGCGAACCGGGAAAACCCCGGGTTCTTTGCCGACCCGGGCGGGGAATAGATTCAGTCGCTTCTGGATCCCGTCGATAGGGAATTTGGGGTAAAGGTCGTTTTGCAGCGGCATCGACCCGAGGGCGGATCGTAGGCTCCCTGCGGGAGGGACGATATACATGCAATGGGACATGGGCGAGAGGTGCACTCAGGACGGATTTTCTGACGTGCGCCAATGCCTCAGGCAGGTCGGCATTTCAATGGCAGCGATGGCCGTCGTCGCGATCGCGATGGCAGCGAAGGGATGGCATGCGCCCAGCCTGGCGCTGGGGCTGATGATCGTCCTGATGGCCGCCCTGACCATGCTGCAGGTCCGGCGCGTGCTGCGCGGTGCCAAACTGCAGGCGGCCGATTACCGTCGCGCCGCTCACCAGGCCGAGGAGCATTACGTCAAGGTCCTCCAGCGTGTGATCGACGTTTCCGAAGCCCGCGAACGGTTCGGCCAGGGGCGTTCCGAACGCATCGGCTCGCTCTGTGAGCAGATGGGCAGGGAGCTGAAACTCTCCGAATCCAAGTGCCGTCTGCTCGGCCTTGCCGGTCGACTGCACGATATCGGCCTGCTGGCCGTCCCTCGCGACGTGCTTGAGAAGACCTCTTCGCTGGATCGCGAGGAATTCCGCATCGTCAAGAAGCACAGCGAGGTATCCTACGAGGTGCTCAAACCCCTCCAGTGCCTCGAAGACGTCCTGCCGGCGATTCGCTTCCATCACGAGCGGATGAACGGAACCGGCTACCCCTCCGGGCTGGTGGGGCAGTCCATCCCGCTGGAGGCCCGCATCGTCGCCGTCGCCGATGCCTACGACGCCATGACGCACGATCGACCTTACCGCGCCGCACTCACTCCGCTGCAGGCGATGGAAGAACTCCAACGCTGCAGCCCCGAGGGGTACGACAGGGAATGCGTCGACGCTCTGACGAAGATCATGAACTTCGAGGTCCTCTCGCGGGCCGTCAGGCCGGCAGGGGCGTCACTGGTGGAACGCGCCACCGCCGATGCATAGACCTCTCTGCCGGACCTGTGGTGGCGACCCTGTCAGCCGCGGGAGTTCGGCCCGCAATGCGGGCGTCTCGCCCGGGAATGAGCGCGGAGCTTGCAGCGTGTGTCCTGCTGAGCAAAAAGGAGGCCGCGCCGGGGTGCGGGCATGGCCGAAGGGGAATCAACCGTGTTTGTGCTTGCGCTTGGCGAGCGACTCGACCTGGCGAGCTTTGGCGGGGTCGACGTCGCCGCCGGCTTCCATCTCGCGTTTAATCGCTTCGTAGACTTCCTTACGATGCACCGGGACGTGGGCAGGGGCGTTGATCCCCAGCCGGACCTTCTCGCCTCGGATATCGACGACCGTGATCTCGATGTTATCGCCGATCATGATCGTTTCATCACGTTGTCTGGACAGCACCAGCATCCGCGGTTCCTTCCTCGGCCTGCCCGGCGCAAGGGCGCCGGAGGTGTGCTGGATCGATGCCGGCGCGCAACGCGCCGGTACTCAAGGGTATATATCGGTCTGAACCCCCGTCAAGCTGAGAATAGTTTTTATCACGTTCTGCGGAATTCGTCCGCGGCGCTACTGCGGCGAGTTCGACCGGGCCGCTTTGACCACCAATCGCCGGGCGATCGCGTTGAAATACTCCCCGCACCACGGGCCGAAGAAATTCATGTCCCGCGTCTCGTAGTGGTTCAGGGCGTACCGGGCGTGGGGCACGAGATAGCCGATGTAATCGCCGTTGAAGCTCGTGACGACCGGTTGAAGCCCGCCCCCGCGAAACTCATCCTCCAGCGCCATGGCCAGCTCGCCGCTGTAGTCGGCCGGCATGCCCAGCAGGACCAGCTTGCCGACTCGCACCGCATGCACGCGGGATTTGCGATCGTGCGCCAATGCCGTAACCTGCGGCGTCAGACGCAACCCCGCCGCTACGCGATACTGCTGGGGCGGCAGGTCCACCTCGATCAGCGCCGAGCCGATCGTTGTCTCCCCTCGGGGCGGATCACCGTCGTCCAGTGCGCCGGCGGAATCCAGCGCCGCGACGATGCTTTGACCGACGTCCTCCGCGCGAGCCACGCCTTTGGGTGCGTTCTTGCTGGCCCGCATCGAGCCGGTCGCCCCGATCGCGAAGAGGCATCGGCCTCCCAGGCGTTCTTCGAGGGTCCGCTTCACCACACCGGGATAGTCGCCCGTCGGCTGCATGTTCGACGAGCTGTGGCAGGTCGCGTGCGGCGAGGCGACCACCAGCGAGGCGATCGCGTTGGGATCGTTCGCGTCGACGGGCTCGAACACCGCCAGCGCCAACGTGCCATGAGGTCGGCCGCCATGTTCGATGCGGTTGAGGCAGTAGGTCTCCGCGACGTCATCGCCGGGCGTGACGATCCGCGTTCGCACCGTCGCCGGCTGAAGCGTGTCGAGGCTGTGGCGGATCGCGCGGGCGAACGCCTCGGCAAGTCGGTCGGTGATGTGCCGATCGTACCGTCCGGTGACGAACTGGTGGATCCATCCCGGGGCGTATCCGCCCGGGCCGGAATGGGTGTGGGTGGCGGTCAGCAGCACGTCTCGCCCCCGCAGGCCGGTGCGCTGGAGCACCGCCTGCCGCAACTCGGGCAGAACCAGCAGGATGTCCCCGCCGACGATGGTTACGGTTCGTCCATCCACGTGCAGCGAGATGGCCTCGACCCGCAGGGCATCCAGGGCAGCGCCGGCGTTGTTGGGCGACCGACCTCCGAACCCGGCAAGCGGCCGACCCGGTTTCGGCGTGATGTCTGCCGACCCGACGCCCACCTCCAGCGGCCCGGTGGCCAACTCGAAGGAGGTCTGCTCGACGCGCCGGAAGGTTGCCTCGGCGTAGGGGGTCTGCTGGTAACTCTCTGAATAGGTCGGCCAGGGACCTACCCCCGCCAGCAGAGCGACCAGCACCAACAGCGGGATCCACACACGCTTGCGTTTCCACCAGCGAGTCCTGGTCGGGGACGACGGCGGCTGAGATGTTTCTTGCGTCATGCCCCTATTCTAGGGGTGCGACCGCCTTGCGTGTAAAGCGCTTTTCCGCTAGTTTGACGGCCATGAGTGAATCCCCGAACATCGCCCGTGTCCCCGGTCCGCCGGAGACTGTCATCGAGTGGGTAGGCGACGCCGCCGGCGGCCATCTTCGCCTGCTGGACCAGACCCGCCTTCCCAACGAGACCGCGTTCCTGGAATGCACCCGCGGCGAGGAGGTGTGGGACTGCATCCGTCGACTGGTGGTGCGCGGCGCGCCGGCCATCGGGGTGGCAGCGGCGTATGGACTGGTCGTGGCGTCCCAGCGTGTGGATGAGGGCCCGGAGTTCCTCACCGGCGTGGAGAAGTCAGCCGAGTATCTGGAAAGCTCGCGTCCCACGGCGGTGAACCTCTCCTGGGCGGTTCGGCGGGTGCTGCAGCGGGCGCGCGACGAAGGCGTCAAAGACCCCGCCGCCACGCGCGAGGCGATGTTGGAGGAGGCCCGGGCGATCCATCGGGAGGACCGCGAGCTCTGCGCCGCGATCGGCGAACACGCCGCCAAGGTGATCCGCGAGCACAGCGGCGTGCTGACCCACTGCAACGCCGGGGCACTGGCGACGGCGGGCATTGGAACCGCCACCGCAGGAATGTACGTGGCCCACGCGGCGGGCCATCGCATGACGGTGTATTGCGACGAGACGCGCCCGCTGCTGCAGGGCTCGAGGCTGACCGCGTGGGAACTGTCCCGGGCGGGTCTCGACGCGGTGGTTATCACCGACAACATGACCGCCCAGGTGATGCGCGAGGGGCGCGTCGGAATGGTCATCACCGGGGCCGACCGCATCGCAGCCAACGGCGATGCCGCCAACAAGATCGGCACGTACGGAGTGGCCATCCTTGCAGCCCATCACAACATTCCGTTCTATGTGGCGGCACCTTACAGCACGTTCGATCTGTCGCTGAAAAGCGGCGAGGAGATCCCCATCGAGCAGCGCGGGTCCGAGGAGATCATCGAGGGGTTCGGCAAGCGGACCGCGCCGCTGAACGCCCGGACCTACGCGCCGGCATTCGACGTCACGCCGGCCAAGCTCATCCGCGGAATCATCACCGATCGCGGGATCATCAGCCCCGTCAACGAGGACAACGTCCGGGCGATGGTCGAAAAGTGATTCCGCCATCGCGGCCGAGAGGGTCGGACCGCTGACTGCCCCGGTGGAATCGCTCCAGAACCGCCGTCTCTCGGGCCGATTCAATAAGCAGCACAACCGGACCTGAAAGGAAGGCCATGGTGACCGAACGCTACGCCCACAACGTGTATCTGATCCGTCGGGAGGTATTCAAGCTCCTTGGGGGAGCGTATAGCATTTACGATCCGTCGGGGCAGATCTGCTTCTCCTGCAAGCAGAAGGCCTTCAAACTGAAGGAAGACATCCGCGTGTTCGCCTCGGATCAGATGAACACCGAGGTGCTCTCGATCCAGGCCCGCAACGTGGTGGACTTCTCTGCCGCGTATGACGTAATGGACCCTACCACCGGCGAGAAGGTGGGCGTGCTGAGGCGGAAGGGCTGGTCGTCGATGGTGCGTGACGAGTGGGAAGTGCTCGACGCCTCGGAGAATCCCATCGGCACGATCCGTGAAGACAGCATGGGCATGGCCCTGTTGCGGCGGCTGTTCTCGAACCTGATTCCGCAGAAGTTCCATTGCGAGGTCGACGGGCGGACCGTCTGGACATTCCAGCAGAACTTCAACCCGTTCGTTTTGAAGATCACGTTGGATTTCAGCATGGATACCGAGAATCTGCTGGACCGTCGCCTGGGCGTGGCGGCCGCGTTGCTGCTTTGTGCCATCGAGGGACGCCAGAATTAGCGCTGGAGTTTGGCTTATCGCGGTTTGCCCGGCAGGCCGATATACAGGCTGGATATGACCAGGTCCGATGAACATCCCGACGTAGTGTTCTCTCTCGTGGCAGCCACCCGCAAACGAGGCGATGAGATCGGTCCGTGGATCGATCGTCTCGCCGACCAGGCCGACCAGCTCAATCAGCCCTGGGAACTCATCGTGGTGGTCGACGGCAGCGACGACGCGGACGTGGCGGCACTGCGGCAGATCGCGCGGCGCGACGCGTCGGTGCGCATGGTCGCGCTGCGGGATACGGTCGGTCCCACGCGGGCGACGCTGGCGGGAATCGAGTTTGCCCGCGGCAGGGCGGTGATCTGCGTGGACGCCGTCGGCTGGACGCCCGCCGGCGAAATTCCGCAACTGGTTGCCCGATGGCGCGAAGGGTTCGAGATCGTCGCGCCCGCACGGATCGAATCGCAGCAGGGCGACGATGCATCGGCCGAGGAGCAAGATGACGTCTCCGCGCAGCCGGGCACGCTCGGGTGGTATTGCAGGCTGGGCTGGCGAGAAGTGCGACGGAACATCGAGCTTGCCCTGACCAGGCCTCAGCAGGACACCGGGTTGGGGCTGATGCTTCTGGACACCAACGTGGTTGCGGCGCTGCGGACCGATCCGTTGGGGACAGAGGCCAGAACGCGCCTGCTCGATGGACCTTGGCGCGTGTCCCGGATTCGGCCGATGTCCGAAGAAGGCAGCGGGCGGGCGTCGTATGTGATCCCACCGATGGACCCCAAGGAAGGCGATTATCAACCCCTGCTGCGCGAGGGGTGGCGGGCGGTGGTTCTCCTCTCGGCGGGAGTGTGCTGCCTGGGGGCGATAGGGATCATCCTGGGAACGCTGCTTTGGCTGGTGACGCTGTTTCAGGTCTCCAGCGGATTCGCGGGCTTCCTGGCGGTGACGCTGCTGGGAGCCCTGGGCGTGGTGGTCGGGCTGCAGATGCGGCAGATCAACCAACTGCGGAGGCAGATCGTGGATTGGCCTCGTTACGCCGTCGCCGAGACGGAGGGGTTCGAGACGCACGCTGTCGAAAATGTCCCGCCGTCGCCGTCCACAGAGGCGATCGAGCAGGCGATCAGCATCTACACCTGACGTTCAACGGTTTTTCTTCCGCCGGTCCCGGGCGACGGTCTCGGAGACGGCCGACCCTTCCTGCGAGCGATTCTTCCCGGATCGCGGCGGCGCGTAGTCTCGCCAGGCGTGCTCCCCCCGCACAATGACCTCACCCCGGTACGAGAACGGCCAGGTCTCGATTACTTCCGCCGCCATTCCCGCCTCCCGCTGATCGTGCGGCGGGATGTTGCCCTCGGCGAGTTGTCTGCGGAAGCGGCGGAAATTCGCGAGGAACTCGGCCTTCTGCTCGTGGGGAACCATCACCGGCAGCGGGTCGGGTGATCCTCCAACTCGTTTTCGAGCATGCCGATGGCCTTGTTCAGCAGGGCCGGCAGGTCGGTGTCCGATTCGCGTTCATTCATGGTTTTCCCTGGAGAGGGTGGCCGGCGGGCCTGGCCGAGTGGGGCGGGCCCGTCGGCCGAGCGGGGCGAGTCAGTCCTGCAGGTACCAGCCGCTCTTCTTGTTGGGGGCTTCGATGGGCATGGCCCCGGCGGGCTTGGCCCAGCGGACCCCGTTGGTGATGATCTTCATCACGGTCTCGTTCTTGTACAGCGGGTAGGTCTCGTGGCCGGGGCGGAAGTAGAACACCTTGCCCGCGCCGCGTCGGTAGGTCACGCCGCTGCGAAACACTTCGCCGCCCTCGAACGAGGAGATCAGCAGCGTCTCGTCGGGCTCGGGAATATCGAAGTGCTCGCCGTACATCTCGGTCTGGGGCAGCACGAAGTGGTCTTCCACCACGCCCTGGAGAATCTCATGCCCCGGACGGGTGACCCACAGCGTTTCACGCTCGCCGATCTCGCGCCATTTCAACTGGCAGGTCGTGCCCATCAGTCGCTTGAAGATCTTCGAGAAATGGGCGCTGTGCAGCAGGATCAGCCCCATCCCGCGCAGCACGCGCTGCTGGACCTTGTCGACGATCTCGTCGGCGACCGCGCCATGGGCGCAGTGCCCCCACCAGGTCATCACGTCGGTGTTCTCAAGTACCTCATCGGTCAGCCCGTGCTCGGGCTCATCGAGGGTGGCAGTGCGAGCCTCGATACCGTCCTGGGCGTTGAGATAGTCGGCGATGGTCTTGTGCATCCCCTCGGGGTAAATCTCGCCGGCCTTGTGGCCTTCTTTCTGCTCGTGACGGAATTCATTCCAGACGGTGACGCGAATTGTGTCGGGCACGGGTGCTCTCCTCATTTGAGGGAAACGGGATTTTCACAAACCGCGAAAGGTATCGCGGGTCCGGCTGGATGCAAGGAAAAACGTCGCGGATTCGGCGGATGGATCTGCCCGGCCGGCGGGTTTTGACCGGGAACTTTGGGCCGATGAAACGTTCTAAGAGAGCAGCGAGCAGGCCTGCCATACCGGCCGGGACGCATGAGAATTGCGGTTCGCACCGGCGCCTGGTTCCCGTATAATGGGCTATCCCCGAAGCCTTCGGGCCCCGGGGACGTATCGTACCACTCAACAGACAGGAGCTGTCGTGACAAGCATTGTGAATCGCAGGTGGATGGGACGAATCGCACTGACCGGGATCCTGCTGGTGTCGGTGGCCCTGGTATGGGCTGCCGGGCCGGACGGCGAGGAATCCGCGGATTCCGGCGACCAGACCGCCGCCAAGACAGATACCGCCCCCTCCCGCGTCGAGCCGACCAATCCGTACGAGAAGTTCCGCAAGGACGGCTTTGCCAAGGCGGTGGACGGAGAGTTCCACGCCGCCCTCAAGGAGCTCAACCAGGCCGTCGCCCTGCATCCCGACGACAAGCAACTCGCCCAGGCGGTGAAGATGCTCAAGAAGTACAACCAGGGCATGCAGAGCGTCGTGAAGGATCGCAAGGACGAATACGAACAGGCCGCCCAGCGGGTTCGCCGGGGGATGCTGGCATGGAAGCATCAGGTCAAGCTCAAGGAGCGAAAGCTCTTCGATAAGCTGCACGAGAAAGTGTTCGACGACGCAGCGGCCGCCTACAACAAGACGGCCCTGTCGGCCGACCTGCTGACGACCGACCCCAACGCGATGGACAAACTCCGCGAGGAGACCATCGACGGGCTGAAGAAGTCCATCGACCACATGACCGACGCAGCGGCCATGCTGAAAGACGATGACGACGTATTTGCCCGCGAGTTCACCTCCCACGTGGACGCCTACAAGGCCGTCCTGCACGAGTACATTGACGCCTGGAAGGCCGCCTCGGTGCAGACGCCGGACGCCATCGACCGCAGCGTTGAGACGCTCGAAGAGATCGAGGACCGCATTGCCGACGCGCTGGCCGACGCCGAGACGTACGTAGCCACCAAACCCTGGCAGATTGCCCTTTCCCAGGCCCGCCTGGCCAAAGAGATCGCCGTGGACAAGGACGAGGCGACCGAATCGGAGTGGTACAAGGAGGTCGTCGAGCTGGGCGAGAAGGTGGGCAAGCAGGCGATGGAGGACGCCGAATGGCAGGACGCCCTGAACGCCTACGCCGGGCTGTACGAGATCGACCGCGACAGTGAGACCTACGAGACCCAGCGTGAGGTCGCCGCCCGCCACGTTCGTGTGCTTCGCCTCTATGGCAGCGAGAAGCCCAAAGAGGCCACCACCCAACCGACCACGCAGAGCTCAGCCACCACGTGGAAGGAGATCGCCGCGGAGATCGACGGCAGAATGGTCGAGGACGCCATCAGTCGCATGTCCCGGGCGTATGTATCGAGCATCGACTACCGCAAGCTCACTCACAGCGGCCTGCGGGCGGTGAAGATCCTCGCCGAGACACCCCAGGTGGCCAACACGTTCGAAGGTCTCAAGGACAAGGATAAGAAAGCCCAGTTCATCGAGGCGATCGACCGCGCGATGAAACAGTTCGACAAGCGCACGCGGCTGGACAGCCTCTGCCTGCAACTGGCGATGAACAAGGTGCTCTTCGCCAGCGAGGACACGGTGGGCATCCCCACAAAGGTGCTGGCGATGGAGTTCACCGACGGTTTCCTTGAAGAACTTGACCAGTTCAGTTCGATGATCTGGCCGTCCGAAGTGGAAGACTTCACCAAGCTGACGATGGGCAAGTTCATCGGCGTGGGGATCCAGATCAACAAGGCCCCGGGTCAGCCGTTGAAGGTGGTCACGCCGCTGGTGGGCTCGCCGGCGTACAAGGCGGGCATCAAGAGCAACGACGAGATCATCGCCGTCGACGGGGTGGACACCGTCCCGCTGACGGTCAATAAGCTCGTGCGAATGATTACCGGCAAGGAAGGAACGACGGTGACGCTGACGATCAAGCGGGTCGGCCTGCCCAAGCCTCGCGAGGTCAAGGTCGTCCGCCGCGAGATCCGCATCCGGACGGTCAAGGGATGGCGCCGCCGCGAGAACGGTGAGTGGGACTATCTCATCGACCCCGAACACAAGATCGGCTACATCCGCGTCACGCAGTTCACCCGGACGACCGCCTCCAACGTCGCCACCGCCCTGAAGGAGCTTCGCGGACAGGGCGTCAGCTCGGTGGTGCTGGATCTGCGGTTCAATCCCGGCGGGCTGCTCCGCTCGGCCCGGGACGTCTCGGCCGAGTTCCTCGCCAGCGGTACCGTCGTCACCACCAAGGGTCGGCAGATCGCCCGGCAGGTGCTCCGCGTGACCGGTGAGGGCAACTACCACACCGGTGACCTGGTGGTACTGGTCAACGAGCTGTCGGCTTCGGCGGCAGAGATCGTCTCCGGCGCGCTGCAGGACTGGGACCGGGCGACCATCGTCGGGCAGCGTTCCTACGGCAAGGGCAGCGTGCAGAACGTCATCAACCTCGGCGACGGCAGGGCGTACCTCAAGCTCACCACCGCCTACTACTACCTGCCGTCCAACCGCCTGCTGCACCGGCGAAACGGCGACAAGAAGTGGGGCGTCGACCCGGACGTGTCCGTCTACATCACGCCCGACCAGATGCGCGAGTGGCTGGACATCCGCCGCAAGACCGACCTCGTCCAGGAGGTCGATCCCGAACAGCAGGAACTCAAGCTGAAAAAGCAGTTCCAGGCCGACATCCAACTGCGTTCGGCGACGATGCTGCTGAAGATGATGAAGCTCCGCAAGTCGCCCCCCGTGGAAACCGTCGCCAAGGACCGCGACGCCGCGTAACCGTCAACCGAAGGAATTCGATGTCGTACCATCGCCCCCTTGCCGTGCCGGCTGTGCTCGCCCTGGTGCTGATCGCCGGGGGTTGTCGCGGCGAGGGATCCGCCCACGCCCGCACCTACGACAAGCCCGACCCCGCCGAGGGCAAGGTCCGCCCGTTCGAGCTCGCCCGCCCCGATGCGGTGCTCCTGCTGAGCGGCGGGACCAACGGCAAGATGGAGCTGTGCAACTGCTCGGGCCCCATGCCCGGCGGCCTGGCGCGGCGCAGCGGGCTCATCCGCAGCTACCGCGCCCGCTACGACGGTGCCATCGCCATCGACGTGGGCGACGCCTTCTGGATTCAGCCCGAGAGCGTCCGCAACGACTACGTCATGCGAGGGCTTGCGATGGTCGGCTACGACGTGGTCTGCCTGGGCGACCAGGAATGGGCGGCCCGCCCGGCCCGGCTGGCGAACATCCTGCATGAGGCCGACCTCACTCCGCTGTCCACCACCGTCCGGGACACTTCCGACGCCAATATCCCGCTCCGCCGCGAAGCCACCTTCCAGCGCGGTGACGCGACGATCACCGTGCTGAGCAACCTCCAGCGCGACTGGCTGCTGTTCTTCCCGCAAGATCGGCTGGGCGAGATGACGTTCGTGTCCATGGAGCAATTGGCCGCCCGCACGAAGCGGCTCAAGGCGATGGGCCACTGCGTGATCATCGTGGCCCATGGCGACGATACCGCCGCCGATGCAACCGCCGAGACGTGCAAGCCCGACCTTATCGTTCGCGGGCATACGACGCGGACCGCCAAAGAGCCCCGCACCCACGCGGGCGTGCCGATTCTGAAAGTCGGACATCCGGAGATGGTCTCCGCGTTGGCGCTGAAGCTCAGCGACGTCGGCCGCATTGAGGGCATGGAGTTTCGCGTGGAGATCGTCACCGAGGATTGGCCGATGGACTTTCGGCTGATCCAACTGTACCAGGCGTTCGTCCACGTTGCATTGCGGAACGAGCTGGACCACGCCCGCAAGATCGACCTGGAGTACGTCAGCCCCGAGACCTGCGCGTCCTGTCACCCCGGTGAGTACGCCTCCTGGAAGAAGACCCCGCACAGCCGCGGGTACGCGTCCGTCCAGGCCGTCGACCGATCGGACGACGCCGACTGCCTGAAGTGCCACACCACCGGCCACGGGCGCGACGGCGGGTTCGTCTCGATGGCCCAAACGCCCCAACAGGGCAGTGTGACCTGCCAGGCCTGCCACCGCGTGAACCTCGCCGACCACAAGGCCAATCCCGCCAAGGTCCCGCCGGCCGACGGGGCCACCTGCGGACTCTGCCACACGCCCATCAGCTCGCCGGGCTTCTCCGCGGACAAGGCCATCAAGAGCGGCCAGGGCATCCACGAATAGCGCACCGTAGTTGAGGGAGCCCCCACCGTCAGGTGGGGGATGGAACGCATCCCGTAGCACGGCCTTC
>JBKHCL010000200.1:0-3032 GCA_046541875.1 Phycisphaerae bacterium
ATCGGAAGGCCGAAAAAAGCTCTTGCCCATCGGTCGGCGTGCCGATAAGATGCGAAATCTTCGACGCAATCGAGACACAACTTCTGATAAGCGAGATGAGCTATGCACTATCCGAGAAAAGTATCCAAACGAAAGCGGGCACGGAGCATTGGTTTCCGGGCACGCATGAAGACCTCCAACGGCCGAAAGCTGATCAACCGCAAACGCCGCAAGGGCCGAAAGGTCCAGGTCGTCTGACCGAAGGTTCCCTGTCGAACCGCGAAGCACCCAACCCCCGGCCATGGCTGGGGGTTTTTCACGCGCTGCGCCGGGCTCAGTATGCGCAGTTGTCGCGATAGAGCGACAGGGCGAACTCGTAGTCGGCCAGGTCCACCGAGGTCGAAATCGAGTGGTCGCTCATGAACACGTAGGGCGCGCGGAGCTTTCTCATCGCGTTGAGCTTTCCGAGCACTTCCTGCTGGATGGCGGTCCGGTCGCCACTTTCCAGCACGCGGACGTCGATGTTGCCCATGAAACAGAGCTTCCGGCCCCAGTCCTCGGCCAGCTCGGCCACGTTCATACCCGTTTTTGCTTCCATCGCCTGGATGCAGTCGAACCCGGCCTCCACGATGCAGGGCAGGTGCGGGCGGAAGTCCCCGCAGGTGTGGAGAATCACCCCAAGCCCGTGGTCCTTGAAAAGGCTCACCAGTCGCTTGTGGTAGGGCAGGACCATTTCCCGGTGGCAGGCCGGTGAGGCGAACGGGGCATTGGTGTACCCCAGATCATCGTACACGTGCACGCCGTCGGGCAGGCCGCACTCCTCGAAGAGCAGCTGGAAGTACTCGATCTCCTTGTCCACGATCGTGGTGCAGAAATCGTGGATGAATTCTTTCTCCAGCAGGAGCGATTCGAGCATCGTCACGTCGCCCATGATGCGTCGCATCTCCTCGAAGACCGTACCCACCGAGTACGTGACGTACCGCTCGCCGCTGCGGAGCTGCTCCAGCCGTGAGCGGATGCCCTCCACGTCGGTGTGCTCGCGGACATCGATGGCCTGGGCGGCATCGCGGAAGTCCTTCCGCCAGGTCTCGGGGGAGGTCAGTGTAAATCCCACGTGCTCCGGGACGCCGGCGGTGCGTTTCCATTCCTTCTTGATGCTGCCCCAGCCGTCGCGGCGGGTGATCCATTCGTCGGCCTCCTCGACCGTCTCAGCCAGGTCCGGACGCGGATCGGGCACCCAGAACCACTGGACGTTGGCGATGTCCAGGTCGAACCGCTCGACGAGATTTTCGCCCGGTTCGATGCCCTGATCGGCCCAGGCATTTTCGATCAGGTGCGGCCAGAAGTGTTCATTCACCCCGACGCGCTCTGGGATGTCCTTGCGGAGCAGGGCGGTGATGATTTCTCGTGATGTCATGGTTGGTCTCGGTGGGTCCGGCGGCGCAATAAAGGAAGCCCACAGAGTTGACTCCGCGGGCTTCCGGGTTTGTAACGAGCGGCGGTCAGGGTCAGGAAACGCCGCACGCCTTTTTGAGTTCCTTGGTCATGTCCGTCTTCTCCCAGGTGAACTTCTTGCCCTTCTTGCCGAAGTGCCCGTCGTAGGCGGTCGGCAGATAGATCGGGCGCAGCAGGTCCAGGTGGGTGATGATATCCTTGGGACGCAGCGAGAAGACCTCTTCGACGGCCTTTTCGATGATGGCTTCGTCGACGGTGGCGGTCCCTTCGCAGTCCACCAGCACGCTGATCGGCTCGGGGACGCCGATGGCGTAGCTGAGCTGGACCTCGCAGACCTTCGCGAGCTTGGCGGCCACGATGTTCTTGGCGATGTAACGGGCCATGTAGCTGGCGGAGCGGTCGACCTTGGAGGGGTCCTTGCCGCTGAACGCGCCGCCGCCGTGGGCGCCTCTGCCGCCGTAGGTGTCCACGATGATCTTCCGCCCGGTCACGCCCGAGTCGCCCTGCGGGCCTCCGACGACGAATCGACCCGTCGGGTTGATGTGGAAGATGATCTTGTTGTTCCACAGCTTGGGGCACTCGGCCATGATGACGGGCTTGACGACCTTCTCGACGATTTCCTTCTTCGCCTTGGCGGTCATGTTTCCGGCACGGTTGACGACGTCTTCGGTGTGCTGGGTGGAGATGACGATCGTGTGAAGCCGCTGGGGGACGTTGTCCTCGTAGGCGACGGTGACCTGGCTTTTCCCGTCGGGGCGCAGCCAGGCGAGTTCGCCGGTCTCGCGGACGTCGGTCAGACGCTCGGTCAGCCGATGCGAGAGGTAGATCGGAAGGGGCATCAGGGCGCGGGTCTCGTCGCAGGCGAACCCGAACATCAGCCCCTGGTCGCCGGCACCCTGGTCGTGGTGTTCGCCTTCGCCTTCGGTGACGCCCTGCGAGATGTCGGCCGACTGGCTGTGAACCGCGCGGAGCACGCCGCAGGAGCGGTAGTCGAACCCGATGGCCGGGTCGGTGTAGCCGATCTCCTTGACGACGTTGCGGGCGGTCTCTTCGATGTTCTGCAGGGCTGCCTCGGCCTTCTGGTTGTGGACGGTGATCTCACCGGAGATGACGATCAGGCCGGTCGTCACCATCGTCTCGCAGGCGCATCGCGCCAGCGGGTCCTCTTTCAGGAGGCTGTCCAGTATCGCGTCGGAAATCTGGTCGCAGACCTTGTCGGGATGGCCTCGCGTGACCGACTCGCTCGTGAACAGATGCTTCACTCCCTTACCTTGCTTCTCCATGAACAGGATTCCTTTCGTACAGGTTCAGGCCCGGGGGAACCGGGCTGTGCTCAGACTTCGAAAAAGGCAGTGTAGCGTTGGCCTCGCTGAAACACAAGAACACTTCGCCGGCAGCGATCGCTCGCGCGCGACAGGAATTGGCGGCAGGGCGGTCCGTGGTTCGCTTCGCCCTGCTTGCCCCCGTTCAGTTATCTCGCCCGCAACTTGTCGCGGGCGGAACGATTTCGTGGCATTGGCTTCCAGCCCATGGTTACACGGCTTGGAAGGCCGTGCTACGGGATGCGTTCCATCCCCCACCTGACGGTGGGGGCTCCC
>JBKHCL010000201.1:0-2982 GCA_046541875.1 Phycisphaerae bacterium
GGCGAATTCATAGTCTCGCGTGTCGTGGGCGGGGACAGCCATGATCGCCCCGGTTCCGTAGCCCATCATGACGTAGTCGGCCACCCATACGGGGATCTCCTCGCGCGTGACGGGGTTGACCGCCCGGGCCCCGGTATCCACGCCGGTTTTCTCCTTGGTCTCGGCGGTCCGTTCGAGCTCGGACTTGTGCACCGCCTGCTCGACGTACTTTCGCACGGCGTCGGCCTGCTCGGGCGTGGTGATCTGCTCGACCAGCGGATGCTCGGGCGCCAGCACCATGTAGGTCGCGCCAAACAAAGTATCCGGCCTTGTCGTATAAACTCTGATCACACCCTCTTCCGGGGCTCCGGCGAAGCCGTTCTCGATGCGTTCGGCGAACCAGTTGTCGGTGTCCAAGACGCCTGTCTTACTAACTATCGGGAAATCCACCTCTGCCCCGATGCTCTTGCCGATCCAGTTGCGCTGCATGATCTTGATCGGCTCGGGCCAATCGACCGCGTCGATGTCGTTGAGCAGCCTCTCGGCGTACGCGGTGATCCGCAGCATCCACTGCTTCAGGGCCCGGCGGTAGACGGGGTAGTTGCCCCGCTCGGATTTGCCCTCGTTGGTGACTTCCTCGTTGGCCAGCACCGTCCCCAACTGCGGGCACCAGTTGACGGGCACCTCGGCCTGGTACGCCAGGCGATACTCGTCGATCAGGTGGTGCTGCTGGTCGGGCTCCATCTCGGCGAATTTGACGACCCCGACGGTTCCGCCGGTCACCGCCTCGATCTTGTCGCCGACGGAGGCGGCTACGAGGTTGCCGTCAACATCCACGAGATACTCACCGGCCTCCAGGGCGTCGATGAGTTCGCGGATCGGCCTGGCCGCCTTCGCGACCGGGTCGAACCAGGCGTTGTAGATCTGCAGGAAAATCCACTGCGTCCATCGGTAGTAGTCCGGGTCGGTGGTCGCCACGCGGCGCGACCAGTCGTAGCTGAACCCGAACATCTTGATCTGCCGTTCGATGTTCGCGATGTTCTGCTCGGTGGTCTCTCGCGGGTGCACGCCGTGCTCGACGGCGTATTGCTCCGCCGGCAGGCCGAACGAGTCGTACCCCATCGGGTGCAGCACGTTGAATCCGGTCATGCGGCGGTAGCGGGCGACGATGTCCGTGGCGGTGTAGCCCTCGGGATGCCCCACGTGCAGCCCGGCCCCGGACGGATAGGGGAACATGTCCAGCACGTAGAACTTCCGGCGGTTCCGGAAGGCGTCGTCACCCGGGTTGGGCTGGCGGAACGTGCCCTTGTCCGCCCAGTACGCCTGCCATTTGGGTTCGATGGATTTGAAGTCATATGCGGGCATGGTTCTCTCCTGGCGAGATGTTGCGTGTCTCTTTCGTCGGCCGATGGGGCAACGATCGGTCAGGCGTTCTGCACGAAAAAACCCCACGTCGAGAGCAGCTCGGCCGCGGGGTGGGTGAACTTTGCCGGTGAAACGCGTTCGCCTCAGCGCGCAGCCGACGCGGGCGATAGCAGGCACCGCAACGGATTGTGCGCGATGAATCTCATTGGATATCCTTTGACGAACCGCCGAATTATCGCCCCATCCTGCCGCGCCGTCAAGCCCAAAGGATCCACGGCGCATCAAAACGCCCGGGACCTGAGGAATCCCGGGCGTCGATGAGTTCGCACGTCCATGGCTGCGACGTGTCTTCTCAGGAGGCCTATCGGTCGGCCTGCTTCTCCTCTGCATCCGCACCGCTGGCGAAGGGCTTCCGTTTCCTGCCGGCCGCCGCCAGACCGGCTGCCCCCAGACCGAGATACGTCATCGTGATCGGCTCGGGGACCCACTGCTGCTCGATCAGGACCTCGGAGAACCGATCGGCCATCAGGTCTCCCCCGTCGGCGTTGGGGTGTATCCCGTCGCCGGTCATGGTTTTGGCATCAAAGCCGGTCCACGTGTCCACCAGAATCACCGGCGAGTCGGCCGTGGCGATCCCGCCATCCTGGAACACCGACGGATCAGGGCGAACCGGGAAATAGTTGTAGGCGTCCGATACGCCGGAGTTTCCCTGAGCCCAGTCCGGGGCGGGGGCAAGATCGGCGGGCACCTCGTACGTACCGTTGACCAGTTTGATGATCTCGTCCTTGAGGGCGACGATCGTACCGGGCGCGAGATACCGCCGATCCGACGTGGTCGGAATGCCCGTCGAGAGGGCGATTTTCACGTTGGGGTTCTGACCCCGAAGGAATGCCACCACGTTGCGGATGTCGTGAATCGTCTCGTGTACCGCATACTCCGGCACGCCCACGCCCTGTTGGTTGGCCATCACGCCCCAGTCAAAGCCGATATCGTTGGTTCCGGTCAGCAGGCAGACCACGTCGGGTGCATTGTTGAAGTACGACCATTTGCCATGGGAAATCGCCGTAGCCATGCCGGTGTTCTGAGCGTTGCCCTCCCCGCCTCTGCCGGTGATGAGCTGATCGGTGGTGAACCCGCCATGACCCTCGAAATCGTGGTCCCAGCCGGTGCTGCCGCCGTCTTCGAGATACGAATTCCGAGCCCCGACGAAATCGAAGTCTGTCTGGTGGACGGCGCCGGCTTCGGTGAGTTTGGTGAACAGCGAGTGACGGTACGTGTCGGTCTCGGAGATGGAATCTCCCAGGATCAGCACGCGCTGTCCCCCGTCGTAGCCGTGATAGATCTGCCCGTCCGCTGTATTGCCCATGGCCAGCACCATCCCCGCACACATTGCCAGATAGGTAAGTCGTTTCACAGTACAATCTCCTCGCTTGGGCGAAGCCCGCCGCCGCGCAGGCCGAGTCTCGGTCTGTGTGGAGAAAAAAAGCCCCCGGGCGCCGTCGGCGTTGGTCGCCTGTGCGACGCCCGGGGAGAAATCCCGCCCCACGCGCGGGGTTTCGTTTACTTGCGTCGACGACGAACCAGCGCCGCCAGCCCACCCATCGCCAGCAGACTCATCGTCGCCGGCTCGGGAACGGC
>JBKHCL010000020.1:0-40888 GCA_046541875.1 Phycisphaerae bacterium
CGCGGCGTTGGCATCTCCCTGTTTTTCTCACTCGATTTGCCCCTCGCGGAGACGGATCGTAGCGTTCTGTTGGCCGGTGACGGGCGCCGGTCGGCGGAGCGGTTGCCGCCAGAGCTGACGTTTCCCGAAGTCAAACCTGCCATTTTGGAGGCTATTGAATGCGACGCTTTCTCCTGACGATTGCGGTTCTTTCGTTGACCACCACCCTCGCCGGCGCCGATGTAATCGCCGAGTGGGACATTGCCAATGCCTCCGGCCGCTCTGCTTCCGTGGCGTATACCGCCGACGGGGTGGACGCGACCGATCTCTATGCGCACGGGCTGAACACCTGGCGTCCCCAGTGGGGCACCGACGGCATCGTTGCAGCCAAGAACTGGGGCCGACACGACCGGGCCATCCCGGGCAAGTATCTGCAGTTCTCGGTGGCCGGTGAAGACGTCGACTACCAGAGCATGAGCTTCTCGCTGACGCGCGGAAACGGCGGCGGGCGGGGTCGAGGTCACGGCGCGGAGACCTTCGCCGTTCGCTCCAGCGTGGACGGGTTCTCCAGCGACCTGTTCGTGGCCGACCTGTCGGACACGCCGTGGGACCGCCAGACCGTCTTCGAAGACGTGGACATCTCGGCGATCGGCACGCAGTCCGGTGAGGTGACCTTCCGCATGTACGGCTACAACGACACGAACCCGCACGACTACGCCGGCCTGACCAATATGGCCCCCGGCACTGCCGGCGTCAGCGGGGACGGTGTGAACCTGTCGATCAACGGAACCACCGGCGGCAACCTCGGCGGACAACCCGTTCCCGAGCCGGCCACCATGGCTATGCTGGCGATCGGCGGGGCCGGGCTGCTCCTGCGTCACCGTCGCCGCTGCTGATTCAGCGACCAAACCGTTCAGACATCCCCGACGCCCGGAGGCGACTGGCCTTCGGGCGTTGTTCTGCGCTCATCGACCGGTGGCTATGCGTCCGGCGTGAGGGTTGCCTGGACGGACCGGCCAAGCGGGTGGAAATCGGCCTCCACGTGGACGTTCTCGGTGATCTTGACGTAGGACTCCTCCGAGAGCGTCACCGTCGCATGCCAGACCCCCTTGCGGATGCACACCGGCCGATCGAGGATAAACGCCCGCCAGTCGGCCGGTGAGTCGGGGGACGCCAGCAAGAGCACCGCGGTTCCCGAGACCGGCTCGAAGGACTCCATCGTGTTCGGGTGGCAGGCGAGTTGGTCGACGGTGCGATTGGCGATGCGGTTCACCGCGATCTGCCAGCCGACCGGGTCGGACTCCGAGCAGATCACCTGGAAACGCTCGCCGCCCGGATGGGCGATCAGATAGCCGAACGGCGCGATCGTCTCGGCCGAGAGGGGTTCGATGGGTCTGGCGGTACTCATGACAGCGGTCTCCTTTCGATGAAAAGCATCCTCCTCACAACGGTGACGGCTGTCAACTCCCTGCACGAAGGACACTTCTGAGAGTGTACGACATGGTCGGGCAGCTTTTTCATCAATCGGCGTATTGCCCTGCTCGGCCGAGCCGGTCGTAGGGCTCGCAACTTGTTGCGGGCGGAATCTTTTCCTCGCGCGTTACGTCGTTAACCGAAAGACGTTCATCAAAGGGTGCCCGGACACCCGATCGCCCCGATTTTGCCCATGGGACGGATCGAAGAATCTGTATAATGGCGGCCTATGAAACTGTTCCAGAAGAAACCCGCATGGTACGTGGCGGGGTTGGCGTTTGAGTGCACACAGTGTGGCCGATGTTGCGCCGGACCCGAGGAGGGCTACGTCTGGGTAACTCCCGACGAGATCGCCCGCCTCGCCGAACACCTCGACATGCCCGAGAAAGACTTCCGCCGCACGTACGTCCGCCGCGTCGGCAGTCGATTCAGCCTCAAGGAAGTGCCCACCTCGCACGATTGCATCTTCCTGGGTCCCATCGACGGCCAGGAGGGCAAAGGCTGCAGCGTGTATTCGGTCCGCCCGAAGCAGTGTCGGACCTGGCCGTTCTGGCCGAGCAATATCCGCTCGCCCCGCGCCTGGTCGCTGGCGGGCGACCGCTGCCCGGGCATCAATCGCGGGGAGTTGCACGATCCGGAGTTCATCGATGAACAGGCCCGACGCACCCGAGAGCACTGAGACCCGTCGCGAGCGAATCGCGCGGATTCAGGCACGCCCCGCCCTGCTGCGGGCGATGATGGATCTGTACGCGCGCGTGGATGCGCGCGTCGCCGAAGCCGACGTCGCCTGCTCGGGCGATGGAGCGTGCTGCCACTTCCACCAGGCCGGCCATCGGCTGTTCGTCTCGCCGGTGGAGCTGGCGTTGCTCACGCTGGACGACCCCGGCGCACCGGAACTGCTCGGCGAACTGCGCTGCCCCTACCAGGTGGACGAGCGATGCACCGCCCGCCTGCGCCGTCCGCTGGGTTGCCGAACGTATTTCTGCCAGGCGGACGAAGAGTGGTCTGCGAGGCTGTACGAGGAATTCCACGCCGAACTCGGCGCGCTCCATGAACGGCACGGTGCCCGCTACGAGTACATGGAGCTCTCCTCGGCGGTGGCGGAGGTCTTTCCGCCCGATCGGGCGGCGAGTCTCCCGCGGGGCGAAAAACCGGGCGTCTTTTGCGTTGACACCGACGGCTCGCGACCCTAGCATAATTCCATCGGCCTCGGGCCTGAGACCCGCGTGAGCCTGTCGTGACGTTCTACAAACGAGGTACCACCATGAAAAAAGTGCTGATGCTGACGTTGTTGCTGGCGTTTGTGGGGAGTTTCCTGGGCGGCTGCGCAGGCCTGGCCGAGACCGATCAGGAACAACGGACCACCTACAAGCACATCTGGAAGTCGCAGGAGCGGATGTTCTGGGACGACTGGGACGCATTCTGGCTGCATGACACCTCCAGCCAACTGACCCCCTGGTACTTCCAGGTCGGCAACTAGCACGACCTGACCACCGGTTTCCAAAAGCCTCCGGCCTGGGTGTCGGAGGCTTTTCTTGCGCGCTGCTGTTTCCGGGCGCCTGACCTGCCCCATGTCCACCCCACAAGACAGCCACCCCGTTCCGGACAGCGCCCATCGCCCCCGACCCGGCGAGCTGGCCGCCACGCCGCGCCAGCCTCGCCTCTGGGCGCACCCGCTGCGTTGGCTGTTCGGCTACGAGGGCATCCCGTATCTCGCCGGGCCAACGTTCCGCCGCGATTTCATCAGCCAGGTGTTCTTCTCGCTGGGAATCGCCATGATGGTGCCCGAGCTGACGCGGCTGTTCGTGCAGGAGCACCTCGGCGGGGGCAAGTGGCTCGTCGCACTGCTGATGGCGGAGTTCGCTGCAGGCAACTTCACCGGGGCGTTCCTGTCTCATTGGCTCCAGAAGCGCAAACGCGTGCCCCTGGTGGCTGCGGCGCGGTACGGTGTGGCGGCCGTCCTGGCGGGAATCGCCCTGATGCCCGCAAACCGGTCAATGGCGGCCGTCTATACAATCATCCTCGCCGTGCCCACATTCCTCTGCGCGGTGAACCTCAACACCACCATCTCCGTGCGCCACGCGAATTACCCCGACTCGGTCCGCGGGCGCATCTACAGCCGTTTTCACATGACCAACCTGGCGATCATCCTGGTCTCGGTGCAGTTGGCCAGCGGTGCCCTGGACCTCTGGCCGTGGGCGTATCGCGTGCTCTACCCCCTGGCCGGGACGTGCATGGCCATCAGCGGCTGGACGTTTTCCCGCATCCGCGTGCGCTCCGAGAAGGCGATGCTCCGCGAGCACCACGCGCGGCGCGAGCCGATGGCAATCCTCGCCGGGTTCAAGCTCTTCCGGCGCGACCGCAGGTATGGCCGATTCATGCTGCTGCAGATGGTCTCGGGCAGCATGGTGCTGATGATCAACTCCGTCTGGGCGATCGTGCTCAAGAGCGACATGGACTACAGCTATTCCCAATCGTCGCTGGCCCTGACGCTGGTACCGTTCGGCGTGGCGCTGTGTACCGCCCCCATTTTCGGCAGACTGTTCGACCGGATCGGCATGAGCTACTACCGCGCAGCGGGCGCAGCGCTGTGGGCCGGCGGACGAATGATCCTGTTCGCCGGGGTGGTTTACGCCTCGTTCGGGCTGATTCTCGTGGGCTTCGCCGTACAGGGGCTGGGCCGATCCATCGGTGGGTTCGCATTCGGAATCGCCCACACGCGCTTCGCCCCGCCGGGACAATCGCAGACCTACATGGGCCTGCACATGACCCTCCAGGGGCTGCGCGGAATGACCATGCCGTTCCTGGGCGTCTGGCTGTACTACAACACGTCGCTGGGCCCGAGCGTCGTGCTCTGGGCGGGCGTGGTGCAGATGCTGGCTGCGGTTGGCTTTGCCATCAACGGGATCGTGATGCGCGAACGCGGAGCGGACCAATCGTGACGTCGAAGCGACCCTTCCCCGCGGCCCGGCGGGTGGATATAATCGCCTCCGACGCCAACGCAAGGGACTCCCATGAGCGAACACAGAGCGACACGCGCGATTTTCCCCGGTACGTTCGACCCGATCACCAACGGCCATCTGGACATCATCCGCCGCGGTGCGGAGTTGTTCGATGAGTTGATCGTCGCGGTGGGACAGAACCCCGAGAAGCAGGCCTGGCTGGGGCAGGCTCAACGGACCGCGATGATCCGCGAAGTCCTCGCCGAGGAGGATCTGCCCTCCGTCCGGGCCGAGGCGTTTGAGGGGTTGACGGTGGACTTCGCCCGGCGCGAGCATGCGACGGCCATCCTTCGGGGCATTCGCGATTCCAGCGACCTGCACTACGAATTCCAGGTCGCACTGACCAACCGCGTGGTCGCCGGGATGGAAACGGTGTTCATCATCACCTCCACGGAACACGCGTTTACCTCCTCCAGCCTCATCCGCCAGATCGCCTCGATGGGGGGCGACGTCTCGGCGATGGTGCCCCCGAAGGTGCTGGACCATCTCGACGTCAGCAAACCCGCCGAGAGGGGAGACGCCGCCATCAACGAGACGGAGTAGAACGCTCGGGGCGGGCGATGAGCGCAAAAAATCGGCGTCAGGGGAGGGGAGCCTGACGCCGCAAGTCTCGGCCAAAAGGAGGGAGTTTGACCGAGGAGCCTCTGAGATCACTGTATCACGTCTGACCGGTTTGTCAAGCCGTGCGTCATTTTAATATGTTTTTTCCGGTTTCGCCGCTTCCGGACTGCGGTCCATTGCCGGCGTAGAGGCCGTTCTCTGCGATGTAATCCACGACGCATTCGGGCGTCAGGTACGAAATCGGTTTGCCCGCAGAGCGACGCTCGCGAATCTGCGTCGAGGAGATTTCAATTCGCGAGGTCTCCACGATCGACTCCCTCAATCGCCCAACCACATGGGGGGCAAAAACGTTTTCCAACTTCCGGAAGATCTCGTCGACCCGTTCATCCAGGGGAGGCCTGGCCGCCACGAGGAAGCTCGCCCGCCCCAGCAATTCATCCGAGCGATGCCAGTGCGGCAGGTACTCCAGCATGTCCGTCCCGATGATCAGCGTGACGTCGCAGCCCCGCTCGCGGAGGGCGTCAACCGTGTCGATCGTGTAGCTTCTGCCCTCCCGGCCAAGCTCCAGGTCGCTCACGTCGAACAGCGGGTCGCGGTCGGCCACCCGTTGACACATCGCCAGGCGATGCTCGCCGGCCGTCTGCGAGGCGGCCTTGTGCGGCGGCACGCCGGCGGGCATGAGCGTGATGCGATCGAGCCGGCGGGCCTCGGCGATGTCGCGCGCGACGATCAGGTGCCCGTTGTGGATCGGGTCGAACGTTCCACCGAAAACGGTAATCCTGCTTCTCATTTTCACGACCTTGCCGGTTGGGATCATCCATCGTTGCAGGCGCGCGTGGCGCGCGTGTAGAATGTCGATTCTTTGGACCGGAGTATCTGGAGTATACCGATGCTTGCCAAGCGAATCATCCCCTGCCTGGATGTCGAGAAGGGACGCGTCGTCAAGGGCGTGAACTTCCTGAACCTGCGCGACGCCGGCGACCCGGTGGAGGTCGCCCGTCGTTACGAGGACGAAGGGGCCGACGAACTGGTCTTCCTGGACATCACCGCATCCCATGAGCAGCGGGACATCATCCTCGACATCGTCGAGCGGACCGCGGAGCAGGTCTTCATGCCCCTCACCGTTGGCGGGGGCATCCGCAGCATCGAGGACGTCACCGCCCTGCTCAACGCCGGGGCCGACAAGATTTCCGTCAACTCCACAGCCGTCCGGGACCCGGAGTTCATCACCGAGGCCTCCCGCCGGTTCGGCGCACAGTGCGTGGTGGTCGCGATCGACCCGAAGCGCATCGAACGCGACGGCAAGGAGGTCTGGGAGGTCCACGTCAACGGAGGGCGGGTGCCCACCGGGCTGGACGCGGTCGGCTGGGCGCGGGAAGTGGAGCGCCTCGGGGCCGGCGAAATCCTCCTGACGGTCATGGACGCCGATGGCACGCTGGACGGCTACGACGTGGAGATCACCCGCGCGGTTTCCGACGCGGTGAACATCCCCGTGATTGCCTCGGGCGGAGCAGGCTCACCGGAGCACATGGTCCAGGCGCTCACCGAAGGACGGGCCGACGCCGCCCTGGCTGCGAGCATTTTCCACTTCGGAACCTACAGCATCGAGCAGACCAAGCAGATTCTCGCCGGTCGGGGCGTGCCCGTGCGACTCACGCAACCGGCCGAGAGCACCGAAGGAGACGTAACGTGAACGTACCCGCAGGCCAACCCATCGACGAACACGACCAGCACGCCGACCGGCACGGCCAGGCGCTGAAGATCGAGCGGTTCTTCCGGGCGATGCAGAAGCTCGACGCCTCGGACCTGCACATCAAGGCCGACTGCCCCCCGCACTTCCGCACGGAAAGCGCCCTGCGCAAGAGCAACCAGGAGGCCATGAGCGGCGATGAGATTCTGGAGATGTGCCTGGAACTGATGAGCGAGAAGCAACGGGCCTACTTCATGGAGCACGGAAGCATCGACCTGGCCCACGACCTGAGCGGGTCCGACCGGTTCCGGATCAACATCTTCCGCCAGCGCGGCGAGGTGTCGCTGGCGGCCCGCCGCGTAACTCGAAACATCCCGGATTTCGACTCGCTGCATCTGCCGGCCTCGGTGCGGACCATCGCCGAGCAACACCAGGGGCTGGTGTTGCTCTCGGGCCCCACCGGAAGCGGCAAGAGCACGACGATCGCCTCGCTGCTGGAGACGATCAACGCCCGCCGACCCTGCCACATCGTCACGGTCGAGGACCCCATCGAGTACCTCTACGAGGACAAGAAGGCGCTGATCAACCAGCGCGAGATCGGCATCGACGTTCCGACCTTCGACGACGCACTGAAATACCTCATGCGCGAGGATCCGGACGTGGTGCTCATCGGCGAGATGCGCGACCGCGAAACGTTCCAGGCGGCGTTGCAGGCCTCCGAGACCGGCCACCTCGTGTTCGGAACGGTCCACGCCAGCAGCGCCTCCCAGACGGTGGAGCGTGTCCTGGCGCTGTTCCCGCCCGAGTCGCGCGAGCTGATCCGTCAAAGCCTCTCGTTCAACCTCAAAGCCATTATCTGCCAGCGCCTCCTGCCCTGCCTCAAAGACGACATCGGGCGCGTGCCGGCAGCGGAAATCTTGATCATGAACCCCTCGGTGAGGCAACTCATCGAGGATGCACGGGACGCCGAGCTGATCGAGGTGATCCGGTCCAATGAGAACAACGGGATGCTTTCGTTCACCTCCAGCCTGCTGGGCCTGATCGAGGAAGACCTCATCGACCCGAAGGTGGCCTACGAGATCGCCCCGAACGTCGACGAACTCAAGATGCGAATGAAGGGTATTTCCGCCGGTCAGGGAGGCCTGCTGGGCAGGTAACAGACCCCGACCGCGAGCAAAACGAAACGGAGCAATCCATGATGGCAGGATTCCCCGGCCTGGCCGAGGTATGCATGTTGATGGCGATTCCCGAACCCGGCGGGTACCTCGCCGGATGGAAAATCATCCTCATGCTCGTAGCGGTGCTTCCCTGGCTGGCCATGGCACCGTGGGTGCAGCGGGACGAGCAACTCGTCCGGGCCCCGCGATACCTCTGGAGCAGTCTGGTGCTGCTGTGCGGAACGCTGGGTGTGGTGCTCTGGCTGGCGATACCGGTCTACTTCCTGGGCATGGCGATTTACGTCGTTCTCGCGGCAGGGTCCATGCTCGGATACGTCGTCTACCGCAACGGCCGGGTCGAACCCGACCAGCGCGTGCTCACAGGCGAGCATCTCTCCGGACTCATGAAGGGCAAAAACGCCGCCCCCAAAGCCCGCAAACAGGACATGGCGCACCCGACGGTGGAGATCCAGGACTACGAAGAACGCCCCGTGCCCGCCCCCTCGGCCGAGGTCGACGAACAGACCGCCCGGGGCTGGGAAATCGCACAGGACATCCTCTACGACGTCGCCTGGCGACGCGTCAGCGAGGCCGCCCTGATTCCGACCGGGCAGCAGACGCGCGTTCGCATGGTCATCGACGGGGTCGCCTCCGAGCGAACGCCCCTCAGCCCCCAGGACGCCGAGATGTTCATCCAGTACATCAAGCCCCTGGCGGGGATGGACCCCGAACAACGACGCCAGCCCCAGGAGGGCAGGATCTTCGTAGCCTACAACGCCCCGGCGTTCGAGGTCACCGTCAAGGTCGCCGGCAGCACCGGCGGACAACAGATGCACCTGCGCGTCACGCGCGAAGTGGTTCGCACCAAGCTCGACGAACTCGGGCTCGCTGAGGACACCCTCCAGCGCGTCAAGGAGATGACCTCCCACAGCGACGGGTTGCTGATCGCCTCCGGACCCAAACGCAACGGCGTGACCTCGACGCTCTATTCGCTCCTGCGGAACCAGGACGCGTTCACCAAGCAACTCATCAGCGTCGAAGCCTCCCCCGAAGTGGACCTCGAGAACATCACGCAGAACGTCTACGAAAACCCCGGTGAGCAGAACGAGAAGCTCGCCGCCGCCGCCCGACGCGATCCGGACGTGATCATGGTCGACCGTGTCGCCTCCGAGCAGGTTCCCGACTCGATTCGCGAAATCTCGGCTGAGAAAATGGTCTTCCTGGGCATGAACGCCCCGGACGCGTTCACCGCCTTGGCCAAGTGGGTGAAACTCGCCGGGACACCCAAGTCGCTGCGGACGCTGCGCGGCGTGCTCTGCCAGGTGCTGGTCCGCAAGCTCTGCCCGGCCTGCAAGGAGGCCTACAAGCCCGACCCGCAACTGCTGGCGAAGGTGAACCTGCCGGCAGAGAGAATCTCGCAGTTCTATCGCCCGCCCAGCAAACCACTTACCGACGAGAAGGGCAACCCCGTCACCTGCCCAACCTGCCAGGGAAGCGGGTACGTCGGACGGACCGGCGCCTTCGAACTGCTGGAGGTCACCGACGATCTCCAGAAACTCGTCGCCGAGGGCGGCACGCTCTCGCAACTGCGATCCGCCGCCCGCAAAAACAAGATGCTCTACCTGCAGGAGCAACTGCTTCGCAAGGTGATCGAAGGCGTCACGAGTATCCAGGAAATCATCCGCGTCCAGAAGCAGGACAAGAAGAAGTCCAACGCCTGAGACACCCCGGGAGACCGAACACATGATTGTCATCATCATTGCCGCCGCCTTGATCCTCTGCATCGCCGGGTTCCAGGTCATCCAGGGGCTCTTCACCGCCCTGGTCAACGCGATCCTGACGCTCCTGTGCGCCATGCTGGCGTTCGCCTACTACCAGGACCTCGCGACGGTTCTGCGGGAGAGCGGGATGCAACTGCTCGCCGACGGGGCCTCGCTGGTTCTGCTGTTCGCCGTGCCCCTGCTGGTGCTGCGGTTCGTCGTGGACCAACTGATCGTCAAAGACAACCTCGCCTTCGGGCCCTGGGCGGACCGTATCGGCGGCGGCGCGCTGGGACTGTTCACCGGGATCATTCTGGTCGGGATGGCCGCGGTGGGCATGCAGATGATGCCCTTCGACGCCTCGGCGATGGGCTACCTGCCCTACGACGAAGACCTCCAGCGACACCAGACGCTCGCGCCCTTCCAACCCGACGAGGTGGTGCTCGCCCTGGCCGACGGACTGTCCACCGGCTCGCTCAGCGCCGCGGAGGACAAAGCCCTCTCGGACGTTCACCCCAACTACACGCTCGAACTGTTCTGCGCCCGCAACCGCGCCCGCCGCAATGGCAGAATCTCCACGCCGACCGATGCACTGACCGTCAAGGGCGCCTACCTTCCGCCCGCCAATACCCGCTGGCTGGAGGACGTCCCCGCCGACAGCCTGCTGAGCAAAACCCAGCAGAATCGCTCCCACACGGTGGTGGTCCGCGTGACGGTCGATGAGCAGGCCCGCTCGGAAGAGGACGACTGGTTCCGCATGCCCGGCACGCACTTCTGCCTGGTGACCAAAGACGGCCGACGGACCTACCCCGTGGGCTACCTGACCTACGAAGCAATCGACAGATACCGCTCGGATCGGGACAAGATCAAGATCGTCGAAAAGAAAGTCAAGATCATCACGAACAACGACGTGCCCCACATTCGCAAGGAAACCCGCCAGAACGAGGACGACGACCTCAGCGGACGCGGCGGGCCAGGCCGAGCGAACCTCGTGGTGCTCCGCCCCTGGCGAAAGAACGGCGGACCGAAGGAACTCACAATCGACTGGGTATACAAACTGCCCGAGAACGCCGAGCCGTCCCACGTGATCTTCCGGCGGTACAGCACAGCGGCCGTGCCTGAAATAAACCGGAACGACCTGCCATCACAAGCCGATATGCTCCAGCGCATCCACGACGATTGAGCCGGATTGCACCATCACCAGCGGGCGGCCGGGGTCGGTCGCCCGTTTGGCTGCGCGGTCAGCGTGCCCGTCGACGGTGGCGGGCCGGCAGGATCTCCCGCCAGTAGCGATAGGCGATCTCGGGGTGGCGAAAGTGGCCGCCCTTGATGAGCTCGCGCTGGATGCTGAATCCCCGCCGCCGCAGGTAGCGATACGCCTCCCAGCACTGCTTGCGGACGCCGTCATCCTTGCCCCAGTACATCGCAAAGGGCAGCCTGCGCGCCCGGTCGGTCAGCTCGATGCGTTCCAACTGGTCGGCCCGGAAGTTGCACGCCCGCGCCACCAGCATGCCGAACTTCCCGGGGTCTCGCAGGCCGGCTTCGTACATCGGAAACCCGCCGCCGGAGAACCCCGTCAGCAGCACCGTGTCCGAATCGATGTTGTATTCGCGCGAGACCTCTTCGAGCGTCGCGAGGATCGCCTCGCGGTCTTTCTGCAGATCGTCGTACCACACACCGGGGATCACCGGCAGCACGCCCTGGCTGGACCGCATATACGGAGCCACTACGATAAACCCTTTCTGCTCCGCGAGATACTTCCACTCGTTGACCTGTTTGTCGTACGTGTCGTAGGGAATCGTCCCGTGCAGCGTAATCACCAGCGGCCAATCCTCGCTGGGCTCGTAGGTGCTGGGCACGTAGATGTAGTACGGGTTTCCGGTCTCGCCTTCGCGCTGGCGCCTGGCGTCCACCGGGGTGTCCTGCCGCTGGTGAACCACGCAGCCGCCGAGGAATGTCAAAGCTGCGATCAACATGAATCCGCCTGCTGCGGTCCGTCTCATTGTGGTCTCCCGCGCCGCTGTGGCCCTTGGCCGACGGCGCAAATGGTTTGGCATTGTTTCCTGCTGCCCGTATCCTAGCGTTTGGACTCGTGGCGTGTCCAATACGATGGTGTGACGTTCATATCGATACGGCAACGAAGTGAGAGACCCATGAAGCTTTCGCGGCAACTACGGACTGTGACCCTGATCCTGCTGACCCTCCTGGCCGGGCGGGCCTCGGCACTGGAGCCGAAAGAAGTGCTCGTCGTGGCCAATCGCAACCTCGACGATTCGGTCGCCCTGGCGAAGTACTATCTCAAGCAGCGCGAGATCCCTGCCGACAACCTGCTGACCGTCGACGTGACCCGGGCCTACGAGATGCAGCGGTCGGACTACAACGACAAATTCCTGACGTCCATCCGCAAAACGCTCGTAAAACGCAAGCTCGTCGGGCAGATCAAGTGCATCGTGCTGATCTGGGGCGTTCCGGTCCGTGTCACCGGCGAAGACCTCAACAACTCGCCGATCAAGACCGTCTACCGCCGCGCCAAGACCCGCAGCCACTATCGCCTGGCCACCGCCCAGGTCCTGCTGGCAACGGTGGGCAAGGAGTTTCCCGAGCTCAAGGACACCTCCCTCACGCCGCTGACCAAGCTGTTCGACACCAAACCCAAGCGGTTCGAAAAGCTCCCCGCACCGGCCGACCTGCGAAAAGACATCGACCGCGTCATCCTTTACAAGACCCGACAACTGCCCCGCCAGAGCGACAAGGACAAGCGCTCGGTGATGGCCCGTCAGCTCATGGCGCTGCAACTGGACACGTTCGGGCTGGAAGGGCTGATCGGCTACATCAATTCCAAGGAGCCCGTCGGCGCCCCGGACGTTGACAAGCTCAAGAAGCAACTCGCCTCCGCCAAGGAGAAGCTCAAGGATCTTGGCGAGCCGGAATCCGTCAAGGAAGCGAAGATCAAAACCGCCCTGCTGGAGATCGTCTCCGGGGCGTGGGGGTTGTACCAGTTCGGCCAGGAGCACGGAACCGGCAAGCGTCCGAACCCCATGACCGGCCCGCAGAAGGACGCCGCGGTCGACAGCGAACTGGCGATGATGTGGCATCCGAATTACCCGCTCAAGAAGTTCATCGCCAACCCGCTGCACTGGCGGATGGCCAAGCGTCTCAAGGGCAAGAAGGTCCCGCCGACGATGATGACCGCCCGCATCGACGGCCCGTCGGCCTCCGACGCCAAACGGATCATCAAGGACTCCGTCGCCGTCGAAGCCAAGGGCCTCTCCGGACGGGTATACATCGACGCCGGCGGGAAGCACCCCGCCTGGGACCGCAACCTCATCGCCCTCAACGACCTGCTCAAGAAAGAGAAGATCGACCTGCCCGTCGTGCTGGACCAGAAACAGAGCGTCTTCCAGCGCGGGCAATGCCCCAAAGCCGCCCTGTACGTCGGGTGGTATTCGCTGCGGAAGTACATCCCCGCCTTCCAGTGGCAGCCCGGATCGGTGGGCTATCACATCGCCAGCTTCGAGGCGATGCACCTGCGCGACGCGAAGAGCCAGGAATGGTGCCCGCAGATGATCCAGAACGGCGTTGCCGCCACCGTCGGGCCGGTCAACGAACCGTACCTGGGTACCTTCCCCCTGCCCCAGGAGTTCCTCCCGCTGCTGCTGACCGGCGAGTACACCTTGGCCGAGGCCTACTGGCGAACCACGCCGGCGGCCAGCTGGCGGATGACGCTCATCGGCGACCCGCTCTACAACCCCTTCAAAACCAACCCGCAACTGAAAACCTCCGACCTGCCGGACGACCTGGCTCCCTGAGCCGTCGTCATCGAAAGCAGCCGGTTGCCCCGCCCCGCGGCGCGAGGGTACGATACCGTCATGGCCAACGAACCCACCATCGCGGTGCTGCTGCCGTGCTATAACGAAGAATCGACCATCGGGAAAGTCGTGGACGATTTCCGGCGAGAGCTGCCCGAGGCGACGATCTACGTGTTCGACAACAACTCCGCCGACGCCACCGCCCGGGTGGCCGCCGAGCACGGAGCCGCCGTCATCCACGAACCCCGCCAGGGCAAGGGATACGTCATCGAGCGGATGTTCGCCGAGGTCGTCGCCGACATCTATGTGATGACCGATGGGGACGACACCTACCCTGCTGAAAGCGTTCACGAGTTGCTCAAGCCCGTCCGCGCCGGCCGGGCCGACATGGCCGTGGGGGCCAGGCTCTCGGAGTACGAGAGCACCTCCTTCCGCCCGCTGCACGTAGCCGGCAACGGACTGGTCAAGGGGCTGATCAACCGCATCTTCGGTACGCACCTCACGGACATCCTCTCGGGCTATCGCGTGTTCAGCCGACGCGTCGTCGAGCGGATCCCGATCGTCTCCAGCGGATTCGAGGTGGAGACCGAACTGACCATCCACATGCTCTACTACAAGCTGACGATCGTGGAAGTGCAGGTCCCCTATCGCGGCAGGCCGGAGGGCTCCCAGAGCAAGCTGCGAACCTTCCGCGACGGATTCCGCGTGCTGTGGAAACTGTTCAACCTCGCCCGCGCCCTCAAACCGCTGACGTTTTTCGGCCTGCTGGGGATCGTCCTGTTCCTTCTCGGTGTGGCAGCCGGCCTGCCCCCGGTGATCGGGTACGTCGAGAGCGGCTACCGCGAGGTGCGACGGTTCCCCCTGGCGATCCTGGCAACCGGGCTGATGCTCCTCTCTGCCGGCAGCGTGTTCCTCGGGCTGATCCTCCACGCGATGAACTGGCGATTCAAAGAGCTGCACAACGTCCTGGTGCGAGGCCAGCAGCAGGTGGGCATGCACGCCGACGAAGACCGCCCGCCGCGAATGTTCACCTGACGCTCAGTCGGCCGACCCGGGGGTGGAAGTCATTCGCTGCAGCACCCGCCGGCGACGCATTTTCGCCTGCCGGGCGTACTTCGTGTCCGGGGCGACGGCAAGCACCGCGGCGTACAGCTCCGCCGCCTCGCCCAACGCGCCGGTCTTCTCGCGACAGAACGCCAGCCAGAACATCGCCTCCACGTTCCCCCGACCATCACCGACCGACGACGCGACGACCGGGCGGCGATCGCGAAAGACGACCTTCTCCAGCATCCCAGCCGCCTCGGCGTACTGCAGCTTCGTGATCAGCTCCATCGCGGCGTCCATGCGGACATCATCGCCCTCGGCATGCTTCCCAGCCCCGCCGGCCGATGCGTCCTGCCGGGGAGAATACTCGTACCCGATCGAGCCGCAGCCGCCAAGAAACGCGCCGGCGGCTGCGACCACGACGCACAGAAGATGTCCCGCTCTAGGCTGCATTGTGATACTCCACCAGCAGCAGTTTCGTCTCGGTCAGCAACGTCGCCACCCCGGCGTCGCCCTTCTCCTCGTCCAACGCCTCGTCGATGCGCTCCAGCAGGCGCTGTTTGCGGATTGCCGCCCGCAGCGCCGCCGCTTCGTCCGCGTCGCCGGCGTCGAGCAGCTCCAGCCGAATCACGACCACCTCCAGCGTCGCCAGAAGCGTGCGGGTGTCCTCATCCAGGTCGCTCCTTCGCTGGGCGGAAGCCAGCCGACTGCTGAGCCCCGCACTGCCGGCCGCTGTGACCACCGCCTCCATGCCACGCTTCCGAGGAGCCAGAGTGTTCACATAAATCCCGGCCATCCGGCCCCAGATGCGCCGCTCCCGTCGCTTGATCTGCTGCAACGCCCGGGAATGCTCGCGCAACGTCTTCACCGTCGACTCCAGGGAGGCGATCTGCTCCTGGTGCTCCTCGCCCTGCTTCCGCAGCTGCTGGATCTTCGAGCGCTGCTCCCGGACTGCCAATCGCGTCGCAGCCAGCTCGTCCCGGGCAGCCGCCAGGGTCTTCTCCATCTCGGCGAGGCGATTCGGGTCGGCCTTGGCCTTCGCCAACTCCGCCTTGAGCATGTCCAGCTTCGCCTCGCGCACGTCGAGGCGGTCGGTCAGCGTCTTGAGCTTCGCCAGGGCGGGCTTGAGCTGCTGCGTCTCCCACCGCTTCTTTCGGCTGGCGAGCATCGCCTCGTATTCCTTCTCCATCGCGCGGCGGATTTCCTGCTCGCTTCGGGGCAGCGCTTCGAGCTGCTCAGCCGCCTTGGCCAAGGCGGTCCGCGAGTCGGCCAATTCGCCCCTCAGCCGCTTCAACTCGCTCTCCAGTCGACGCACCTCGGCGGCGCTGCCCTGCCTCATCGCGTCCGGTCCGTCCTCGCCATGACCGGCGGGTCCGCCGAAAAAAAATACGATCCCCGCCGAAGCCGCCAGCAGCGCCGCTGCCGCCACCAAAGGCCCCCACCGGCGGAAGGAGGACTCTCCCCCTGCCGTCGTCACGCGTCTCGGCGGCACGTCGGCCTGGTCGATCGCCTTGCGTGCCCCCCACTCGCGGAGCATCTCGTCCAGGCGGTCCGGATTGTCGGGGTTCTTGGTCATCTCTACCTTGTTATACCCTCTGGGGCGTTGGCGGCGCAAAGTTGACGGCGGACTTTCCCGGGCCGATCATGACTCGATACCCTTTCCTCGGAGACAGGTCCGCAGGGCAGCGGTCGCTTCCTTCAGACGCAGGCGGACGGTGCTCTCGGGAATGTCCAGCTCGCCGGCGATTCCGCGGGTGGTCATCGCCCGGACGTATCGCAGGTGGATCAGCGTTCGTTGATCGTCCGGCAACCGGGCGATGCAGCCGTCCAGGGCCGAGCGTTCTTCGCGGTCTTCCGGGCGAGCTTCGCCTTGGGCGATGAATACCTCTGCCGCCAGTTCGGGGTCGATGGATTCCGGCGGGCCGTTCTTGCGTCGCCAGCGTTTGCGGGCGACGTTGCGGGCGATGGTCCCCAGCCAGGTCGAGAACGCCCCCTTCCGGGGGTCGAACGTCGCCAACGAGCCGAACGCGCGGAGAAAGGTCTCCTGCAGGACGTCGTCGGCTTCGTCGGCAAACCCGCAGCGCAGGAAATATGCCTTGGCGCGCGGGGCGTAGCGGGCATAGAGCCACTCGTAAGCGTCCCCGCTGCCGCGTCGGGCCTGCCGAACCCACTGTTCTGCTCCGTCACTCAACGGCGTCTCCGTACCGGATCGCCCGGATTCTCCGCCAAATCGTCCTGCAGGTCAACAGCCGGTTGGCAGCGGATCGTGATTCGACTCGACAAGTTGCGGGCCCGGGCCTGTCCTGTCCCCTTCGCGCCGGACAAGGCAATTTACCCCTCGATGAACCGCCCCAGTTCATGTCGCACACGCGGCGCGTGAGGGGCAGATTTGCCTTGCATGCGTTTTCGGGCAATCTACAATACATGTTACGAGCGCAGCGCGCGCCGCGTCCTGATATGAGGATGACGTTGGAACGCACCATGAACGGAAATGCACCCACCGGCCCGCGCCGGGGACGATGGTTGGTCGTGGCCTTGCTGGCTGCGGTGGCTGTGGGTCTCTCGGCGGAGCTGCTCAACGGGCAGTCAAACGAGCCGGACAGCTCCAAGGCGTCGACCCTGCAGAGCGGGAAGGTCTTCGCGATCGCCGATGGCGAAAGCGGGCGGGGTGTTTACCTCGTGGATTCCCGCAAGGGCAGCATGTTCGCCGTCGGCGGGCAGATCGCCTCGAACAAATACGGAATTTACCTCGTGGATGTTTCGACAGGCACGATGGCGCTGTACGAATGGGAGCCCCGCACGCGGAAGCTCCGCTGGCTTGCCAGCCGCAACGTTACCAACGATTTGAAGATCGACGATTACAACACCGAGCTCAAGCCCAAGCAGGTCAAGGAGCTCGCCGAGCAGTCCCGCCGGATCGGGTCGGATACGAACCAGCGCTAGGTCCCCCGCGGGCCGGGCTGGAGGTCGCCTCACAACAAGGAGTTCGTCGTATGGCCAAGATGTACTACAGCGAAGAGGAAGCCGCCCAGCAGCTCGGCGTAAGCGTCGATGGGCTTGAGAACCTGGTCAGCTCCGGGAAGCTCCGCGTTTACCAGGACGGGCCCAAGAAGATGTACAAGGCCCAGGAAGTGGACGCCCTCTCCGGCGGCGCCGAAGAAGGTCCCGATGAGGACATCGAGCTGGCCCCGATGGACGATGCCGACGCGGTCACCCTCGAAGCCGCCGACGAAGCTGCCGACGAGCCGGCCGGCAAGGAAGACACGGTCATCACCGCCGAGGGAATCAGCATCTTCGACGACGAAGACCTCGAAATCGAGGCGGCCGACCCGATGGCCAAGACGCAGATCGCCCCGTCGCTGGAAGACCAGATCGCCCTGGAAGGCGTCGGAAGCGGTTCGGGCCTGCTGGACCTCACCCGCGAGAGCGACGACACGTCGCTGGGCGCGGAGGTTCTGGACAATATCGACGTCGATCAGGTGGTCGGTTCGGCCCCCGAGCCCGAGCCGTACCAGCCCCAACCGGCTGCGATGTCCGCCGAGCCCCAGGTGGTCGAGGCGGCCGACCCGACGGCCGGTCTGTTCAGCGGATTTGCCATCGCCACCGCCGCCCTGATGATCCTGCTGATGGTCGTCGCACTGGCGGCGATGCAGGGCGTGGTCCCCGGATTCGTGGCGACGCTGAAGGAAGACATTACCCTCGTTCTGGGCGGAGCGGCGGTGGTGATCCTGATTGCCGGGGTAATTGGCTATTTCGTCGGCAAGGCGATTGCCGATAAAAAACAAGCAATGAGACACATGGGCGGCTGATGCCCGCAAGTCCCCGCGCGTCGGATTCGCGCCGGGCTGCGGACAGGCAAAACGCCCGCGACCGGTCCGAAACCCGGCCTGCACCGCGGACGTTACAGGGACGGGGCGTGAGCATCGCGCCCGCCCTGCAAGGATGAATCGGCTGCGCAAAGAAAGGACTCCGACGATGAACGCTACAATCACCCGTCTCCTGATCGCCGTCACGCTGGGAGGGCTTACGCTCGCCGGCGGATGCGTATCCAAGCAGGAGTACGACCGCGTCTGGAACCTCAACCGCAAGGCCCACAACCAGCTCGGTGAACTGCGGCAGGTCAATGACGAACTCCGCACCAAGAACGACGATCTGCTGACCCAGTTGGCCAACCAGGAAAACAAGCTCCTGCAGAACAAAGAGGTCGTCGAGAACCTCGAAACCGCCAACGCCAAGCTCGAAGCCGACCTCAAGGCGCTCAACGCGCAGTACCAGACATTGCTCAAGGGCGACCAGGTCCCGCAGATCGGGTCCATCCGCGTGCTGCCCCAGCAGCTCGACCGGGCACTGAAGGCCTTCGCCAGGGACAACCCCGACCTCGTGGACTACTTCCCCAAGCGGGGCATGCTGAAATTCAAGAGCGACCTTACGTTCAAGAAGGGCAGCGACTTCGTCACCGACGACGCCAAGGAAGCGTTGCAGGCGTTCGCCAAGGTGTTCAACTCGGATGTGGCCGGGAAGTTCAACGTCTACGTTGCCGGCCATACCGACAACATTCCGGTCAAGAAACCCTCCACCCGCAAGGTGCACCCCAACAACTGGTACCTCTCGGTTCACCGGGCGGTCTCCGTGCAGGACGTGCTCAACGACGCGGGCGTGGACCCCTCGCGGATCGGTGCGATGGGCTTCGGCGAGTATCATCCGGTCGCCCCGAACAAACCCAACCAGGGTGGCAACTCGGCCAACCGTCGCGTCGAGCTGTGGGTGGTCCCCCCGGACCGCTTCCTGACCACGTCGGCCGACATCGCCACCAAGGATGCCGGCGAGGAAAAGTAGCGATCGGGCAAGACAACCCAGAACCCCCGAAAAGCCTCAGCCATGGCGGCTGGGGCTTTTCCTTGCGCTGCCGGCTGAGCTATTCCGCCTGCTCTTCGCGTCGTCGCGAGCGGAACAACAGGCGGATGGGCACCTCGGCGAATGGCGTCATCTCGCGCAGGCGGTTGACGAGGAATCGCTCGTAGCCCCGATCAAAACTGCGTTTGTCGTTCACAAAGCAGACGATCGTCGGCGGACAGGTCGCGATCTGTGTGGCGTAGAGGATCTTGGGGGGCTTGGTGCCGGCCTTGTGGCTTGGGCCTCGCAGCTTCACGATTTCGCCGATGATCTCGTTCAGCTCAGCCGTCCCGAGGCGCGTCGAGGCCTGCTCGCAGAGCTGGCAGGCGACCTCGATGGTCTCGCGCACGTTCACGCCATCCTGCGAGCTCACCAGCGTCACCGGGGCGTAGGCGAACTCGGGCAGCACCTTTTCGAGGTACGCATCGAAGGCTTCGGCGTCGGTGCGGTCCTGGGCGAGGTCCCACTTGTTGATGACCAGCACGACCGGCTTGAATTCCTGTGCGATCAGCCCGGCCAGGTGCTTGTCCACCTGCGAGATCGGCAGCGACGCGTCGATCAGCAAGGCCGTCACGTCCGCCCGGCGAATGGACCGCAGCGCCCGGTGGTGTGAGTAGAACTCGATGTCGTCGCGGATTTTCCTCTTCTTGCGCACCCCGGCGGTGTCGATGAGCGTGAGCTTGTGCTCGCCGAGGTCCAGGTGCACGTCCACGCTGTCGCGCGTGGTCCCCGCCACCTCCGAGGCGATCACCCGTTCCTCGCCGGCCAGGGCGTTGATGAATGTGCTCTTCCCGGCGTTCCGCTTGCCGACGATGGCCAGCTCGACCCGCTGCTCGACGCCGGCGGGAAGGGCCGATTGCCCCACGGCCGCCTGCATCGCCTCGCGAAGCTCGGCAATGCCGTTGCCATGGTTGGCCGAGACGGGGATCGGCTCGCCGAACCCGAGTTTGGTGAACTCGGCCACCTCGGTGACCAGGTCCACCTCGTCGATCTTGTTGGCCACCAGCACCACCGGCGTGTCCACCTTCCGCAGCTGTTGCGTGACGTGGTTGTCCAGCGGCGTGACGCCTTCGCGGGCATCCACCACGAACACGACCAGCGCAGCGGCCCGCAGCGCGTAGGCGATCTGCTCTTCGACGTGCTCGCCGAGATCGTCCATGTCCTCGATGCCCATTCCGCCGGTGTCCACCAGCTCGACGTACATCTCGTCCTGGCCTTCGCTGTCCACGGCCAGCGGCGCCGAGACGCGATCGCGCGTGACTCCCGGGGTGGCCTCGACGATCGAAATCCGTCGCCCGATCAGGCGGTTGAACAGGCTGCTCTTGCCGACGTTCGGTCGGCCTACGATGGCGACAATGGGGAGTTTCATGGTGAGGGCATTCCGATTCTAAGATCGCGGGGCCTGCGGGCGAATCCCGCCCGTGGCGCAGCCGAGCATTGTACCCGACCAGGACGCAATTGCCAACCCGCACAACCGACGATACAATCCGTCACCGCACCGGACGCCCAGCGGCCCCATCGACACCGACCCGCTACGGAGACGACATGACCTACGTGATCTCGATTGTGACACTGCTGGTGGGATTCGCCGTAATGCTCTACGGCCTGCTGGCCCCGCTGGAGCCCGCCCCGAAGATCATGTTCCAGGCGGTGGGCATCGTCCTGTTCTGGGTGACGCTGGTGGGCATGACGGCTGCCAGTGAAATCCGCCGCCTGCGAACCGAGGTCCGAGCACTGAAAGACCGACTGCCCGATCCCGTCGGTAAGGATGCCGGCGGCGAGGAAGCGGACTAGGCCTCGCCCATCGCGGACGGGTCGTCCTGCTCGTGCATGACCGGGCAGGCCATCCCGAGCGCCTTGGCGACGCCCTCGACGGTGGTCTCCTTGAGGACCGCCCGGGCGTGTCGGCAACACTGCGAGATTTCCATCGTCTCGATGCGTTGCTGAATACGCGGCAGGAATTGCGGGTCGACACTGAGGGTATGCATTCCGACGCCCAGCAGGAACGGCAGAAAGATCGGCTCGTGGGCGAGCTCACCGCAGATGGACACGTCCACCCCGGCCGCCCTGCCGGCATCGGCGATTCGCTGCAACGCCCGGAGCACCGCGGGATGGTGTGAAGAGAAGTATCCGGCGACTTTCTCGTTGGTGCGGTCCACCGCCAGGAGGAACTGCGTCAGATCGTTGGTACCCACGCAGAGGAAATCCGCCTCCTCGGCCAATGCGTCGACCATCGCCACAGCCGAGGGGACCTCGACCATCAGCCCGATCTTCGGGGACTGGTGACACTCGATGTCCTGCTCGGTGAGCTGCTTGATGCACTCATGCACGATCCGCCTGGCCAGCACGAACTCGTCCACCGAAGAGATCATCGGGAACATGATCTGCAGATCCGCGCCCGCGCCGGCCTGGAGAATCGCCCGCAGCTGCGTCTCGAACACGTCGCGATGTCGCAGCGTGAAGCGGATCGATCGGAGTCCCATCGTGGGGTTCTCCTCGCCCACCGTGTCGTAGTACGCCAGGAGCTTATCGCCGCCCAGGTCCAGCGTGCGGAACGTGACGACCTTGCCGTCGCTGTTTTCCATCAGTCGGCTGTAGATCATCACCTGTTCCTGCTCGGAGGGCATGTCCGCGCGCACCAGGAACGGGAACTCGCTGCGATAGAGACCCACGCCCTCGGCCTTGACGTCGCGGGCCAGGGGCAGCTCGCTGAGCAGGTTGATGTTCGCCAGCAGCTTCACCCGCGTACCGTCGGCGGTACGGGTCCGGGGTTTGACGGAGTCCTTGTCGGCCTCCACCGCGCGGGAGGCTTCGTTGCGGGCCCGAAACTGATCCACCAGATGCTCGGCAGGGTCAATGTAGATTCCGCCGGTCTCGGTGTTCAGCAGCACGGGTGTTCCGGGCGGCAGCGAGAGCAGATGGTCGTCCTCGGCGATGATCATCGGCAGCTTCAGCGACCGGGCGAGGATGGACACGTGCGAGGTGATTCCGCCGCTGACCAGCACCACGCCTCCCGCGCCGGCCGAGGCGAGCTTGAGCATGTCCGAGGGGTACAGCTCGCGGGCAATCACCACGCCTTCCCCGGCCAGGGCGACATCCTCGCTGTCGCCGGTGAGGTTCGCCATCAAACGGCGCAGCAGGTCGCGGACATCCTGGGCCTTCTCGCGCATGTAGGCGTGGGTCGACTCCTCCAGCATACCCGCGTACTTCTCGCCGACGCGGACGATGGCGGCCAAGGCGTTTTCACCGTCGCGGATCCCCTCGGCCATCTCCCCGCCGAAGTGCGGGTCGTTGAGCATCATCAGGTGGGCATCGAAGATGAGGCTGGCCATCTCGGGCAGCCGCTGTCCCATGCGTGCCTGGAGCTCCTGGAGCTGTTGTCCGGTCCGCTCCAGGGCGCTTTCAAACTGCTCCAGGGTGTATCGCGTATCGTCTTTGATCTGCGATCGACTGATCCGCGACCGCACCGAGTCGTGCACTGCCGCCGGGCCGTAAGCGAACCCCTCGCACGCCACCGCCCCATGCACCAGCGCGGGCAGATCCACCGGGCCGTCGGCGATTTCGGGCTCCTCGTCGGACGACTGGAACCGCAGAAGGATGCGGGCGTTCTCGATCGCCGAAGCCAACTGGGCGGCGATCGCCCCCATGGCCCGCTCGTCGTGGGCATCAAAGCCGCGGGTTTTTTCTCGCTGCACCACCAGAACGCCCAGCCGCTCGATGCCCTTACGAATGGGCACAGCCAGGAAACTCTCGTAAGGCTCTTCGTTGATTCCCGGGACCGGGCGGAAGTTGGGGTTCGCGCTGGCGCGGTCCTCGCGAACCGCCCGGAGTTCCTGCATCGCCAGCCCGCATAGACCTTCGCCCAAGTCCAGCCGGAGTTGGTCGACGTGCCTGGCGTTGAGCCCCTTGGTGGCCCGGAGCACCAGTTGCGAGGTGCGATCGTCAAACATGTAGATCGAGCAGACATCCGAGTGCAGCTGTTCTGCGACGATCTGAACGATCTGGTCCAGGAAGGCCCGCAGGTCGGCCGACCCCGCCAGACGCGCAGCCAGATCGCCCACGTCGCACAGCAGTCCCATATGATCGCGTGGCTGCCTGGCCATTGCCTTGCCCGTCCTCGATGCTCTCAAGACCCGCGATTCTCGATCTCCGGGTCCGGATACCCCTGATGAGGATACCGCAACCGCCCGGGGAATGGCAATACCGACGCGGCAACGCGGCACGCTTTACCCGCCCGGCGCGGCAGGCTATCATGATGGTTTGCCCAACCCGAACCGAGGAACCCATGAGTGAGATTGCATTGCAGGTGGCGCTGGACTTCGTGGATCTGGACCGCGCGATGGCGGTGGCCAAAGAGGCCGTCGCCGGCGGAGCGGACATTCTGGAAGCCGGCACGCCGCTGATCAAGAGCGAAGGGCTCGACGCCGTCCGCGCCCTGCGGGAGGCGTTCCCCGACATCCCGATCGTCGCGGACATGAAAACCATGGACGCCGGCAAGATCGAAGCCGAGTCCGCCTCCCGCGCCGGGGCGAGCATCGTGACGGTCCTGGGGGCCGCCGGCGACAGCACGCTTCGCGAGTGCGTGGAGACCGGGCGGAAGTTCGGGCTGAAGGTGGCGGTCGACCTCTTGGGCGTCCACGACGCACGGGCCCTGGCGAGCAAAGCCGCCGAGATCGGCGTCGATTGGCTGGACGTGCACTGCGCCATCGACGCACAGATGGAGGGTGCCGATCCCCTCGGCCTGCTCAAGGAACTGCGGAGTGAGACCGAGCTGACCCTCGCGGTCGCCGGCGGGATCAACTCCGAGACAGCCGCCGACGCCGCCAACGCCGGGGCCGACGTGATCATCGTCGGCGGGGCCATCACCAAGGCGTCGGACCCGCGGGCAGCGACCGAGCAGATCCGCCGGGCGATCGACACCCGCCAGGCGATCGGGTCGGACCTGTTCAAGCGGGCGTCCGCCGAAACGCTCGCCGAGGTGCTCCAGACCGTCCGCACCAGCAACATCTCCGACGGAGCCCACCGCAAGCCCTGCCTGGAAGGCATTCGACCCCTGTGGAACGGGGCATTCGCAGCAGGGCCGGCCGTCACCGTGAGCACGCATCCGGGAGACTGGGCCAAACCCGTCGAAGCCATCGACGTCGCCAAACCGGGCGACGTGCTGGTGATTGACGCGTGTGGCCGACCGCCGGCGGTCTGGGGCGAACTGGCCACCGAAAGCGCCAAAAACAAAGGGCTCGCCGGGCTGGTGGTCTTCGGGGCGGTGCGCGATACCGCCGAGATCCGCCAGCTGGAGTTCCCCGTCTGGTCGACCCACGTCACCTCGCACGCCGGCGACCCGCACGGGCTGGGCGAGATCAATCAGCCCATCACGGTTGCCGATCAGGCGATCGCCCCGGGCGACTGGATCGTCGCCGACGACGACGGGGTGATCGTGCTGCCCCGCGCCCGCGCGGTCGAACTGGCCAACCGGGCTGCCAACGTACTGGAAGCGGAAAACCGCATTCGCGAGGAGATTCGCCGGCAGGACTCGACGCTGGCGAAGGTGGTGAACCTCGCCAAGTGGGAAAAGAAAGGCGCCGGGCCGGCCGCCGGGTAGCAGTCCGTTTAGAAATGGGATTCGTCGTGAGAATAGGCGAGTTTTCCGAGCATCAAGGAACAGAAACGCAGGCATATACACGGTATCCGGCGAGTTTCTGTGACGAAGACAAGCAGGGAAACGCGCCATTCGCAGCAGAAGCAGCTTGCTGAGCGGGCTGCCGGGAGAGAGTCATGCTGTCGACCACTGAACGCGTACGCTCCGCCGGCCGGGATCTTCTGGGCCGAATCAGCGAAGTGATGGAGCAGGCCGACTGGGAGGCCGTCCTCGCACTGGCCCGCCGTCTGCCCACCGCCCAGCGAACGTTCGTCACCGGCGCCGGGCGAAGCGGACTGGTCGCCCGGAGCTTCGGGATGCGCCTCATGCACGTCGGGCTGGATGTGTCGATTCCCGGCGAGACCATCACCCCCGCCGCCAAGCAAGGCGACCTGCTGGTAGCGATCAGCTGCACCGGGCAGACCGGGTACACCGAGTACCTCGCAGGACGCGCCAAGCAGCTCGGCGCGACGGTGGTCGCCATCACCGCCGCAGGAGACTCGCCCCTGGCGGAGTTGGCCGACGAAGTGGTGGTCATTCCCGCCGGCGCCGACGACATCGTCACCCGGGCCGCCGTGTTCGAACACTCGGCAAGCCTCTGCCTCGACGCGGTGTTCAATGTGCTCTCGATGGTCCTGGGCATGGACGTGGACACCTACCGCAAGCGACACGCGAACCTCGAATAACCCTCTGCCGGAGCAGACCATGCGTGAGTATCAACTGGGTATCATCGGAGCGGGCAACATGGCCGAGGCGATTGTCCGCGGCGTCCTCAAAGCGGGCGTCCTGCCCCCCGACCGGATCATCGCAGCCGACCCGTCGGAGCAGCGCCGCGCCGTGTTCGAGCGGATCGGAACCGACGTGACGGACAACAACGCCGCCGCAGCGGCCCCTCAGGTGCTGCTGGCCGTCAAGCCGCAGATGATGGACGAGGTGCTCCCCGCGCTGGCCGAGTCCATCGGCACCGACGCGCTGGTGATCTCCATCGCCGCCGGGGTCAAGACCGCCTCGCTCGACGCCGCCCTGGGCGGAAAAAGTCGAATCGTCCGCGTGATGCCCAACACGCCGATGCTGGTGGGTGCGGGCGTCAGTGCCCTCTGCCCCGGGCCGCGAGCCACCGACAACGACCTGGTGTGGGTCGAGGCGTTGCTGTCGGCCAGTGGCTGCGTGCTGCGGGTGGACGAGTCGGACATGGACGCCGTGACGGCCGTCAGCGGATCCGGGCCGGCGTACTTCTTCTATCTCGTCGAGGCGATGATCGCCGCGGGGGTAGCCGAGGGACTCTCGCCGGAAGCGGCCGCCCTGCTGGCCGGGGCGACCTGCCGCGGAGCCGGCGAGATGCTGCTGGCCGGCGACGAGTCGGCCGGCACGCTCCGCGCAAAGGTGACCTCCCCGGGCGGGACAACCCAACGCGCCATCGAAACCATGGACGCCGAGAACGTCCAAACCGCCCTCACCCGCGCGGTCCGCGCCGCCGCCCAGCGCTCACGCGAACTGGGCGGGTGAAGCGCTCAAAGCTGTTCTGTTGGGCAGATACGGTTCAGCTTGTTGGCTGAAGAGGCGATCTCAAAGGCTGTTGGCACCTTCGCGCGGTCCACTTCTCGAGTGACTTTCGGCCAGAGTTTGAGCAATTTCCATGCTTGGGTATGTGGAGTGAGCCGAGAGAAACTTCTGACGAGGAATATTACAGTTAATCCACTTTCCCTGAGAGCCTTCCGTTCGTCGGGGACTCTTTTCATATTGCAGTCGGCGGTCACGAGCACTTCAGGGGCCTCTTGGCGGGACAATACGTCTATGATCTCAACATCCGAAGCACTGATGCTCAGCCGCGAGTCCTCCGCTATGTGCCGGATCGTGTGATGCAAATCCCAAGCGTCCAGCATCCTCGCCAAATACTTGCTCACACAGTTATCGAAGAAAAAATCGCTTACGCGGCCTTCCCGAGAATCCGCCTCTGAAAGGCAACCGCAGCCTCGACCTCGGCCGGGCTAACGTCATACCATTCAGCTACGATCTCAGGGTCCTCCCCATTTGCTTGATAGGCCATCGCCAGAAGCTCCGCAGGAATACCCGTCCCCTCAACCACAGGCTTGCCATACCGGATTTCAGGGTCGATTATGATCCCCTTTCCGATGTGCCAGATCTCGGCCATCAGGCTATGCTCATCGTACTCGATGCTTTCGAGGAAGGGCTTGAGGATGGTCGGGAAAGCGTGCTGGCCGCTCAGGATTTCCCGGATCATCTCTCCCTCCTTGCTCTTTTCGTTTACCCAGACCGCCTTACCATCCGTATAGAAGTCCTTTCGCGCGAACGGGTGACGAGTGCCCAACTCCTCGATCAGGCGTGAGTGGATCTTCCGGAGATACTGCAGGGCAACTCCCTTCTCCCTGATCGCCCCCACAACCTTCACATCGATCAAATCATGGAAACTCAGGAGCAGGGAGTCATCAGGCGTATCGGAGTAATCTCCAATCCCCAAGGTGGGGCCCCTCTTGCCATCGCCTCGGAACCAGTACCGAACACAACGACTGCTTACACCCGAAAGCCTGCTGGCCTCCGGGGCGGTGTATATGCCATGTCCCAAGATTTCCATCGGCGCCTCCTCTGCGGCAACACCGCCACATTCCACTGCGGCTCGATGTGGCCGGAACGAACATTCCTTTAACATTATACTACTTCGGATGCCAGTGGGTTCGCTCTTTACTTCGCCAGGAATTCCTCGAACGCACCGCCGAAGACGTTTCGCACATCGCGTTTGACCTCGTCTTCGGTGGGTCGCCATCCGGCGTTGAACAGGTCGCGGTACTTCTCGACGATGACCTCGCCGACGGTATTCCGCGTGTGGTGCCACTTGTAGATGAGCTGATCCAGCACGCGGGCGTCGGAGTGGTTGGCGGTGAAGGTCGCCCCGAGCAACTCGAAGCGCTGGCGTGTCATCTCGTTGATGATGCTGGGGTTGTTGCAGTACCACCAGCAGCCGAACAGGTGCAGGTTGCCGAATTTCCGGGCCGTCACGCACAGTTCGTGCTGATTGACGCGCGAGAGCATCGTCACGAGGAACTTGACGTTGGGGTTCTCGCTGCAGAGGTTCATGACGGCAGAGACGTCGGCAACGCCCACGGCATCGCCGCCGTCGCCCAGCGATGGGTTCACCTGCTTGCGGACGCCGATCATCATCGCCATGGGCAGATCGAGTTCCTCGGCGGTGGGCATGATGACGTTCTTGATGACCTTGGCCATCGTGTCGTCGGCCGGGTAGCGGAACTCCGGCGGCAGCGAGGCAGCCATGTAGACCGGGTCGCCGAGCTTCTTCGCCCAGTCGGCGAGGAACTTGCGGGCCACGGCGAAGTTTTTCTTCTTGGGCTCTTTGCCGAGGTCGTATCCCTGGGCTTTCATGGTCTTGACGGCGGTGGGCCAATTGACGATCAGCGGGTCGATCCGCAGGGCGGGCTTGAAAGTGTCCCATCCGGCGGCGTTGTTCTCCCAGTGGGCGACTTCCTCTTCCACGAACGGGTCGTTGGTCATGATCGCATAGTCCAGCCCGGCCAGCTCGAAGACCTTGCGGATGTAGTCCTCGGCGTTCTGCTCGGCGAACCACTTGCGGATTCCCGCCAGGTCCCGGCCGGCCACGTCCAGTCCGAGGCGATTCAACGTGGTCACCACGCCGCGGGAGGCCTCGCTGAGGGCCCCGTGCTTGAGGAACACGTGCTCCCAGACCAGGTCGGCCTGCTCGGACTTCGAGAGCGACCAGAACTTCTCCGTGGTCAGCTCGGCCGGGGCGATGGTAAACAGCTCAGCCACCAGGTAGTGGTAGGTGAGCAGTTCGTCGATGCCCCACAGCAGCAGCTCGCCGTGGGCCGGCGGGAACAGGTGCGTGTGGATGTCGGTAATCGTCGTCTCCGCGACCGCCTGCCGCGCGACGGATTCGAGTGCTTCCAGCGTGTTCATCTCAGCCATGGTCGAGTCTCCTTTGGGTTCAGGCCAACACCATACCAACTTGCAGCCGAGGTGGAAAGGCGTATAAAATCCCCTTCGACTTGCCCACCCGAACCGAGGGAGATGTGCGTGCAATCCATCGTACTGAGTGAATCGTGGCTGGCGGGAGCTGTCTCCGCCCGGCAGACCGACGAAGGCCTCCGGCCATGCCGACTGAACGTCGACGAGCTGCCGTTGTACTGGTCGGACCGTCTGATCGAGCATTCCTGGACCGGCGCTGGGGTGCGTGTGCGGTTCTCGACGGACTCGTCGGCTGTGGGACTCACCGTGGTTCCCCATGACGACGTTCGCGTGTTCGACCTGGTCTCGGAAGGTGTGCTGCTGGCGACGGCCAAGCTCTCTGCCGGCGAGGAGGACATTCTCTTTGCCGCCCTGCCGCCAGGCCGAAAGACGCTGGAGATCTGGCTGCCGCAGCGGAACCCCGTCACACTGCGTTCGCTCCGCGTGGCGATGGAGAGCACAGCCGAGCCGGCCGACGACCCTGGCCCGCGGTGGACCGCCTATGGCAGCAGCATCACCCATTGCGGGGAAGCGCATTCCCCCGCGCGGACCTGGCCGGCGACGGCGGCCCGACGAGATGGGCTGAACCTCACCTGCCTGGGATTCGGCGGCGAATGCCATCTCGACCCGATCGTCGGGCAGCTCATCGCCGATCGTCCCGCCGATTTGATCACGCTGAAGGTGGGCATCAATATCCAGGGCGCCGGCTCGCTGAACGCTCGAACGCTCGGGCCGGGACTGATCGGCATGGTGCGCACCATCCGCCGGGAACAGCCTGCCGTCCCCATCGGCGTGATCAGCCCGATTCTCTCCCCGCCGCGCGAGACGCAGCCCAATAATGTGGGACTGTCGCTGGAAAACGTGCGGGAGCAGTTGGCCGAGGCGGTGCGTCGCCTGGTGGACGCCGGCGACGAGCATCTGACGTATTTCGACGGGCGAGAACTGTTCGGCCGACCGGAAGTTGACGCGGGCATGCTGCCCGACGAACTGCATCCCAACGGCGACGGCTATGAGGCGATGGGCGAGAATGCCGCCCGGCTGGTCATTCCCCGGCTGCTTCCATCGCCTTCATGAACGCCTGCTCATCGGCCGGCGTGACGAGGCGATCGATGGTTTCCCACAGCAGCTCCGGCGAGATGGGCTTGGAGAGAGTCGCGTTTGGACTTTCAGGGCAATGACTTGAGCAAGTCTCCTTCGGTTCACAAACCGGCTCGCATCGAATCCGAGGGCCGGGTATCATGCTCCCAGGGATCATCGAAGTCTGACACAGGAGAGCGGAATGACCCTGTTTGCCCCTGCCCATCGACCGCCCGCGCAGTACCGGGAGTATGACCCGCGCTGGGCCCGGGTGGCTCGTCACATCATGGAGCAGGCAGACGCGGGCGACAGCGTTGTGACCTTCGAGCACGTGGGCAGCACCGCCGTTCCAGGCTGTGGGGGCAAAGGAATTATCGACATGCTGGCGTTGTACCCCCCCGGACAGTTGGATCGCGCGACGGCAGAGCTCCGCCGTCTGGGTTTGCGGCCGCAGGGAGACGACTTCCCCCACCCGTTCCCGCCGCAGCGCCCGATGTACCTCGGCTCGATCGACCTGGACGGCGAGACGTTCATCGTCTACGTCCACGTGCTGGCGACCGACAACCCCGAGGTGGAGCGGTTCCGCGTGTTTCGCGAGCGACTCACGGAACGCGAAGACCTCCGCCACGCCTACAGCCGGGTGAAAAGGGACATCATCAACGCGGGCATCACCGACAGCGACCGCTACCGCCAAGCCAAGACCGACGTGATCCGGGAAATCCTCGGGCCCGAAGCGGACCTCGACTGAGCCCTCCCATACGATAAATGCACTTTTCTTTGGGGATCAGGGGGTTCTGACGATCATTTCTCACCTGAATGGTTATTCCCATTAATCATCGTTTTCGGACCTCATATCCGGACATACTTCTTTGTTGAAACAGCAGTTACCTGAAACAGGCCTTCGGGACTCCGATTTAGGCCCGTTTTGCGCACATCCGCAGGAGCCTATTGCGTACTCCCTCGCCGCGAAGCGAAACGTAGGCTACTTATGTCGTGGTGTTCGCTGGACGATATCCGCAATGGCGAAAGATATCGGCGCGATCCTGAAACAGAAGGAGGGACCGCCCCTGCCTCATGTCTGCTCGTTTCGCCCGCTTATCGTGGGAAGCGCAAAGACTGCGCTCTCATGGCGTGCCGGCACCCGGCTGCGCTTGAACTACAGCATGACAGGAAAGCTGCCATCTCGAAGGGGGGATGTGCGCCGGGTCCCGCTCCGCGCCGAGCGTCTCGAATCACGGGTGCTGTTTTCGGCATCGCCCGTGGCTACGCCGCTCGATGTTCAGCCTGACGAGATGAGCTCGCCGCAGGCGATCCTGGTGGACGCATCGCTTGAAGACGTCGATCAGCTTCTGCAGGGGCTTTCGCCGGATGCCCACGTCCTGATGTACGACTCGAGCAGCGAGAGCATCGACGACCTCGTCGCCCGGGTAACAGACCTCGTCAGCGAAACCGGCCGGAAGCTGGATTCACTCTCGATTCTCTCTCACGGTCGATCAGGGGCGTTCCAACTCGGCCGCGAATGGGTCACGCGCGAATCGCTCGCCGGGGACGTCTGGGCCGAGATGGGCGACGCCCTCGAAGAGAACGGCAACATTTACGTTTTCTCCTGCGACGTGGCGTCCGACCCTCTCGCGGGGCAAGAACTCCTCGACGCGCTGGCAGGGGCGAGTGGCGCCGACGTGTTCGCCTCCGACGACACGACCGGGGCCGGCGGCGACTGGGACCTCGAAGCCGCCTCCACCGGCGACGAAGCGGAACTGGCGGCCGGGCTGGATACACCGGTCTCCGCCGATCTGTTGGCCGACTACGAGTATTCCCTGGCCGACTTCTCGGACGCCGCCTTCACCGGCACGCAGACCTTTAACGACGATTCCCAGACCTTCACCCTCACCGTCACCGGGGCGGGAACCGTGAACTTCGCCTACGACGGGACCACCGACACGCTGGAGATTCTCGGATCGGCAGATACGGACGCGACCACGGCCATCAGCATCACCGACGACGACGGATCGCTCGACCTGATTCTCAGCGGGGTCACGCTGGACGGAAACGCCGGTTCGCTCTCATCGAACGTGACCATCGACGCCCTGACGCTCAACCAGGACCTCAGCAGCGACCTGACGGTGGATGCCGGCGTCGCGACGCTGACGACAGCGAACCTCAACGCGAACCTGGGCATCGCCGGCGACCTCGATTCGGCGAGCATCGACTCGCTCATGGGGGGCGCCGCACTGACGGCAGGCAACGTCATGGGCAGCTTCGACCTCACCGATGGCGGGACCGTGATCTACAACAGTACGATCGATTCAGGCTACACAATCCGCTACGGCGACGGGAAGCTGCTGGCGACCGAGTCGATCGACTTTGAGGACTACGCCCTGGGCGGGTTGGATGGCGTCGATGACTGGAACTATGAGCTCGCATGGAACTCCGGATCGGGCTCCGGAAACATCGTGGATGACGGCGGCGACCAGCAAATCGAGTTCCTCAACGACTCCACCGCCGGGTACACTCGATCTCTGGCGTTGGATGCCGACATCTACGACGTCTCGTGGACGTGGCAGGCGTCCGAGGCGAACGTACAGCAGGCGATGGGGTTACTCGCGTCGGGGGGGGCAATCGGAGGATGGGCGGATTTTGCTTGTCGCGTTCTGTTCAACGGCGACGGGAAGATCTGGCTGCGTGGCGATTCCTGGGTGGATACGGGGATCGTCTACGGGACCGAAGAGCACGACCTGCGGATCGTCGTAGACAGCGCCAACGGAGCTGCCGGCACGTGGAGCTTCTATCACAACGGGGAGCTTATCGCCGCCGACCTCGGGAAACTCGGCAATGTCGGAGACAACTCGCTGGACTATTTCGCCTTCCGCGCCGATGGCGGGGGAGGCCAGTATCTCGATGATCTGACGATCGTCGGTCACGTCGGGGGCGTCTGGCCGAACTCCGCACCCGTTGCCCAGGATGACACCTTCAGCGTGGACGAACTGGCAGCCGACGGGACCTCTGCCGGCACGGTCGTCGGCATGGACGGCGACCCGGGCGACAGCGTGACGTTCTCCATCGTCGGCGGCAATGACGACGGCGTGTTCACCATCGACGCCGCCACCGGCGAGATCACGGTGGCCGACGGGTCGCAGTTGGACTGCGAGACACTGTCGCAATACGTGCTTAGCATTCAGGTAACCGACACCGGCGGGCTGACCGACACCGGCGAGATCACGATCGACCTCAATGACGTCAACGAGTTCGCCCCCATCGCCGAAGATCAGACAGCCCTCATCGACGCCGACACCGCCAGCGGCACGGTGGTGGCGACCGTCACCGCCACCGACCCCGACGCGACCAGCAACGTGGTGTACTCAATCGTCTCCGGGAATGAGAAAGGCATCTTTGAGATCGACTCGGTCACCGGCGAGATCACGGTGGCTGACAGTTCCAAACTCGACTTCATCAACGACGGCCAATACTCGCTGGTGGTGGCGACCTCGACGTTGGGCACCCAGATCAACTTCACCGCCACCCTCACCGACGATGCGGACACAAACACCCCGGGACAGGTCATCGGCGGGATCAACGGCACACAGTGGAACACGTACACCGATGCAGACGGGAACGTCAGCGCCACACTGCTTGACGAGAACGGCAACCCCACCAACATCACCGTCGACCTGGGCAAGGAGACGGCGGAGTTATCCCAGACCATCGACTGGTCGTTGACCGGGTACGTCCCGCACGATCTGGGCGATTTCTTTGGCGATGGGATGGACGGCGATGACGGGGATATCTACGACACCAACGGCCAGAGCGGCATCTTCGTGGACGGCGGGGCCGACTCGGGAATCTCCATCGGCGCACGGTTCAGTGGGCTGGAGGCCGGAACGTACCACTTCTACCTGACCGGGCGGAATACCAACAACAACGGTCTGGCCAACGGCCTCGATGACTACGATCTCTACGCCGGCACGGTTTCGTTGCATTCGGGAACCACCGACTACAGCGGGTTGAACACGGGCAAGAAACTCAACCACTCAGACAACGTCAGTACCTGGATCGATCAAGACAACTTCGTCGTTGTGGAAATGACCGTCGCCGCCGGCGAGGATGCGGTGCTTGTGCTGGAACCCCTGACCTCCAATGAATACCGGGGCTTCTTCAACACGCTGCAGGTTTACCGCGCACCGGCATTCAACCAGTCGATGTACGCCACCGTCACGATCAGCAAGACACCCGATCCCGAGCCGGTCTACGAAGAACCCGAGCCCGAGCCTGAACCCGAACCGGAACCACAGACCACACCCATGCCGGACGTGGAAGCGCCAACCCAGATCGAACCGTCAACCGAGACCATTAATGACCCCCAGGAAGAGACCACGACGGTTCGCTCCGAACCGGACACGGCGCCCGAGACAACCACTGCCATGCCCGAGGACAGCTCCTCGGGCGACAGCGAGAGCACGTCCGGGTCCGACGCATCGGCCCCGCTGGATGGTCGGAACGACGGCCTGCAGAATCCGATGGAGGAGGACAGCGGCATGGACGACTCGCCCGCCGCCGGCGAGCCCGAATCGGGCATGGATGAGTCGCTCGAGGGCGACGGCGGCGCAAACGGTGAGGACGCAACCGAGAATACCGGTGACGACGAGGCGGCAGACGGTGGCGAAGCGGTTGGTGGTGAAGGCGGCTGGGACGGCGCCGAAAGCCGCGGAGGCAACGGCGGCGGAGGCGTTCGAGGCCGCGTTAATGTCGGCTCGGTCGGCGGGCGTAATGGGGGCTCCCAAGGCGGCCGAACTTACGGCCGACGGACCAGTACGGCCACAACGGACATGGTCACCGTGGGCAGCCGTGACTGGTCGCTCGGGAACGAAACGCTCAGCGGCAGCCTTATCACCCGGCGGGCGTCGTACGACAGCGTCGGAAGAGACAGCAGCATGTGGCAGGAGATCGACCAGGTCGCCCAACAGCAACAGGAAGGCGCTCGGACCGTCGAGGTCGCCACGCGAGTGACGGCCGGTACGGTGGTGGGGCTCTCGACGGCGGCTTCGATCGGCTATCTCGCCTGGTCGGTCAAGAGCGGCGCCCTGCTTTCGAGCTTCGTGGCGGCCCTGCCGAGTTGGCGCGTGTTCGACCCGCTGCCGATTCTCGAATACCACGAGGCCAAGTCCTCTGCCAAGAACAACAAGAAGTCCAGCGGGTTCGTGCACTTCTTCCGCATCGTTCTGCTGGGACGGTAACCCCCCGCAAACGCGAAAGAAACCTCGCCGAAACCCGATATTGGTAGCACAGGTCGGCCTGCATTTCGCCGACAAAGCAAAGGAAGGTCTCCCGCCGGCACCCGGGAACGCTTCACGGTCAGCCCGCACCACGATGGCGGCCCGCTGCCCTTGACGCAAAGAGGACAACTCAACCAGGGACCACCATGAACCGGCTGGCGGCGGCTACACACATTGCGATCGGCCTGGCGTTTCTCACGCTGGGTCTGCTTCTCGGGGCGGACATGCTCGGCCTGGTGCCCGACCGCACCGAAGCCCTCCTCCAGGGACGCAAACAACTCTGCGAAACCGTCGCCACGAGTTGCTCGGTGGCGGTGGAACGCAACGACCTCAGCGCCATCAAGGCGGTCCTGGCCACAACCGTCGAACGCAACGACGATGTCCGGTCGGCCGGTCTGCGCGCCCACGAGGGAACCCTCGTTGCCGACGTGGGTGACCACCTCAACCACTGGGACGCGTCGCAGGCAGAGGCCTCCTCGCCTCGCCAGGCGAGCATCCCCATCTTTCTGACGGGTGAACAATGGGGGACGGTGGAAATCACCTTCGTCCCGACGGGAAACAGCACGTTCGCCCAGTGGTTCGGCAACGGGCCATGGGCGATGTTCCTGTTTGTCACCGGCCTGGGGTTCGTGGGGTACCTGTTCTTCCTGCGGCGCACGCTGCAGCACCTGGACCCGTCCAAGACCATCCCCGACCGCGTGCGGGCGATGCTGGACGCATTGGCCGAGGGCATTACCGTGTTGGACCGCCAGGGGCGCGTGGTGCTGGCCAACGAACAGTTCGCCGACACGATCGGCATTCCGTCGGACAATCTCATGGGCCGAACGCTCTCGTCGCTTTCCTGGAGGCAGGACGACGCCGGCGAAAACGACGCCCTTCCATGGGACACCGCGCTGGCCGAAGGCGAGATCATTCGCGGCCACCGCTTGCGGATCCTCGGGAAAAGCGGAAAGACGCTGACCTTCACGGTGAACTCGGCCCCGGTAACCAAAGGTTCCAGCCGCCGCGGGGCTGTGGTGACCTTCGACGACGTCAGCCCGCTGGAGGAGAAGAACGCCCAGTTGCTGGAGGCGATGGAAGAACTCCGCAAATCGCGCGATCGCATCCAGCGCCAGAACCGCGAACTGGACGCCGCCATTCGCGCCGCCACCGAAGCCAGCGAAGCCAAGAGCCGGTTCCTGGCGAGCATGTCGCACGAGATTCGCACGCCCATGACGGCCATCCTGGGGTACGCCGAGGTGCTCCTGGAACCGCAGACCACCGACGAGCAGCGACGCTCCAGCGCCCAGACCATCCAACGCAACGGCCAACACCTCCTGGCGCTGATCAACGACATTCTGGACCTCTCGAAGATCGAGGCGGGCAAGATGTCCGTGGACCTGACCGAGTGCGTCCCTGCCGACATTCTCCGCGAGGTGGGCAGCCTGCTGACCGTCAAGGCCCGGGAGAAAGGCGTGGAACTGAAGGTCGAGACGGACGGGCCGATCCCCGCCGCCATCCAGAGCGACCCGACGCGCCTGCGGCAGATCCTGGTGAACCTCGCGGGCAACTCGATCAAGTTCACCGAGAAGGGTTCGGTCACCATCACCGCGAAGATGGGCGACACGAGCAACCCGTCCCACACGATGATGGACTTCGTGGTCAGCGATACCGGCATCGGCATGAGCCCGGACCAGATGAGCCGGATCTTCGGGGCATTCACGCAGGCGGAGACTTCCACCAGCCGAAAGTTCGGCGGAACGGGGCTGGGGCTGACGATCTCGCGGCAGTTGGCGCAGATGCTCGGAGGCGACATCGAAGCGTCCTCCCAGCAAGGCGAGGGCAGCACGTTTACCGTGCATATCGACATCGGCGCCCGCCGCTCGCTGGAACTGGTCGACGCGAAGCTCCAGCCGATCTCATCCGACCAGGATTCGGCCAAGAAGGCCTCGTCGATCCCCACCCTCACCGGCCGTGCCCTGTTGGCCGAGGACGGCCGCGACAACCAGCGCCTCATCTCGCACCTGCTCAAGAAGACCGGACTCACCGTGGACATCGCCGAAAACGGGCAGATCGCCGTGGACAAGGTCCACGAGCAGATCGAAGCGGGCGAGCCCTACGACGTGATCTTCATGGACCTGATGATGCCCGAGATGGACGGCCACCAGGCCGTCGCCCTGCTGCGCGAGGAGGGCAATACCGTCCCGATCGTCGCCCTGACCGCCCACGCCATGAGCGGCGTCCGCGAGGAGTGCATCCAGGCGGGATTCACCGATTACGCCTCCAAGCCCGTCAACCGCTCGGAACTCTACGCAGCCGCTGTCCGCTCGCTGGAATGCGGTACGAAAACACAACCCGACCGAGGCGGGAACGAACCTCCCTTCGAAACGCCCGCGGCGAACCCGCCCTCCGAAGACGACGGCCTCCACGAAGTGGTGGACATCGCCGCGCTGATGGAACGCCTCGAAGGCGACGGCGACGTGCTCGTGGAAGTTGTCGAGAGCTTCCTGGGTTCCCAGGGAGGTCTGCTGGGGGAAATCGGCGAGGCCATGAAGTCCGACCAGCCCGCCCTGCTGGAGCGCAAAGCCCGGGAGCTCAAGAACGCCCTGGGCATGCTGCGGGCGACAGCCGGCTTCGAGGCGGCGCTGAATCTCGAACAGATCGCCCGACGCGGCGAGATCGAGCACGCCGACACAGCCATGGCGAGACTCAACATCGAGATGAACCGCCTGCTGCCGGTGATGCGCTCGCTCCTGCCGGCCGAGATCGAGGCGACCGCGAACGACTCGCCCCTGCTGGAAATGCCCGGCCACACCGGACCGTTCGCCGAATAGCGCCCGCGGGCCTACTTCCAGTGCGCTTTGGCGGACGATTTGAACAGTCCGCGGCGGAGGGTCTTCACGCCGTCGCGGTCGACGCGCATTCTCTTGACCTGCCAGCCGGGCGTCCGCAGACTCAGGTCGCCCTTGGGACCGGCCATCGCCAAGGTCAGCTCAGCCGCCTCGTGAATGGAACTCTCGTCGTGCCGGTACGCCTGGTGATAGATGAGCCGATCGGTGGTGATGAGAATGCCCGCCATTCCGTCCTCGGTGCGGGCCCGGTCGCGATCGGCAACGTAGGCCACGAACCGCTCGCTGTCATGGGGCTTGTACCACTGTTTAACGCGGTGCTGCACGGTCTCGGGCAGGTCGTCCCAGGGGTTCTCCTCCTGGGCGTCGAGCTTGGCCTTGATGGCGTCGTGGTCCTCGGACTCGCCCGCGCCGGCGGCCACCATGAACTGCTCAGCCGCCCGGAGCGACCGGATGCGCAGACGACAGGTGCCCTTCCGCGTCTCGGGGTTGACGTTGATCTGCCCGCCGATCATTCCCACAGCCGTGCACATGTCGCACACCCAATAGGGCATGGGAAGATTGCCCGGGGGAGGGATGTTCGGAACCTTCGGCAGCCGGGAGAGGATCTGCTCGCCGGTAAGCCCGCGGACCTCGGTATTGGACAGCACCATCCCGCCGGCTTGGTGCTCTTCCTCGATCGAGAAACTGTCGCGCAACTCGGGAGTGAAGATGATCACGTGGGCACGGAGGTGGTTCCTCTGACCGCACCGCAGACACTGGCGGGGCATCGCGCAACGGAAACGCGGGTCCTCCAGCCGACGGGCGGGGAACTCCAGAACCGCCTCGCGCGACGAGAACTTCACGATCCGCATCCCGACGTCACCTTCATGCTGGGAAATCGCGGGAACCACCATCGTATCGCCCGACGAGGGAGTCTCGCGAACCGCCCGGTCAAGCTGCTCCTCCAGCGATTCCTCAGCCGAGGCGTACCCGACCCCGTCGGCCGACTCAGCGTAATCCTCCCCAGGCTGTTCATCCCACAACCAGGATGCGATCCGATCGTCCGTGACGGGAACGATCTTCGGCAGACGGAAGCGACAGCGACACTGCCCGCATCGCACATGACAATCGCTGCAGCCTGGGGGAATCACCAGCTTGGTCTGACAGGACGGACACACGGCTACACGATCCAACATGACCGGCTCCCTTGGCCTGCGGGCCGACAGAACCTCTCGATGTGTCAAATACTCCGATCAGGGCGAGGATCAAGACATGGAAACACAGATATCCTCGGACCTGTTGATTGTATCGGACACGTGTACCCGTTTAAACAGTACATCGAGGAAAACAGGTCGCTATCTTCGCACGGTCGGGCTGCGCGACCACAGCGACGCCGACAGCATTCGCTGCTGTGGGGGGAAGGCCCGCGCTGGTACAAGATGCCAAAAAAACGCCCGAAGGCGCTGCGTATCGTTGGATCGCAGCGCCTTTGGGCCCAACCCTCCAGCCGTTCGGACCGCTTCCCACCGCCGCGTCGTGTCCTGGTCGCGAAGGGGTCCGAACTGCTTGGGAATGTCGGGTTCAGCGTCGATGAGAGATTGGCGAGAGGTCGGCCGCCTTGCCGAACACCCGGGCCGATACAGCCAGGCATGCAGGCGAATCGGGCCCTCCGGCCAATCCCCGCCGATGGATTGCCAAAAAAGCACACACAAGGCGATGTGAATCGATGTGCCGGGCAGGGCTGAACCGCCGCCCGATGCGACTACCTCATTATACGTCATACGAGAGTCCCAAAGGCAAGAAAAATGCGAATACCTATATCTCCCATACGAGGCGAAACCCTCACGTCTGCGGGTGTTTTCCGGGAATCCGAGGTGAATTGGCCGACCTCTACAGATACGGGGCTTTCGCCTGTGCTGGTAATCGGTTACCGGCGCTTCCAGTTGCGTGCAAGGACTTCCGCGGGTCGGGTGATTGCCGTTGCCGCCACTGCGTGCTTGATCGCGGCCGGCGTGGGCGTATGATCGGAGTTCTTTGACCCCAACCAGGAGCGAGCATGGCATCGTTCAAGCTGAATATCGCAAGCGCACAGGGCTGCCCGTCGGCCGAGGAACTGGCATCGCTGATGACGGAGTACGGCCTTCCGGAGGGCGACGAGTTCGGCGTTCTCTCCGCCACCTCCACCGGTGACAACGCCTACGGGACGGTCATCCGCCGTACGAAGCAGGCCGTCCAGAAGCTGGACGATGAAACCGGCGAGGTGATGACCACCGCAGTGGAGAAAGTTGCCCTGCTGCCGATCGGCGTGCGTCCGTCGGCCGATAGGCTGGAAGTGTACGCCGGCAGCAAGTCGGCGATCGAGCAGATCGGCGTGTTCCTCGGCTCGTGCCTGGCGCTGCCGGTGGTCGTCGAGCCGATCGAGATCGACGTGCTCAGCGCGATCAATTGGCTCTCGCAGAACACCAAGCGGTTCCAGCTCAAGAGCGTGCGGATCAACGAGTACGCCCACAACTCCTACATGATGGGCCCGTATACCCCGAAGTTCCTGGACACCGCCCACGGCCAGGAGTTTCTCGAAGAGTACGGCGAGTTTGCCACTGCCGCCAACGTCCGTTTTCAGGGCCCTACCGGCCGGGTGTCGGCCACGCTGCGCCCGCTGGCGTGCCTGAACTTCTCGTGCAACGAGGACGACCAACACGAGGTCCAGTCCATCCTCCGCAAACTGGTCTGAC
>JBKHCL010000021.1:0-40047 GCA_046541875.1 Phycisphaerae bacterium
ATCCTGCCGCCCCGGCTTCGCGGGCGGGTCGCCAGGGCGAGCAGCAGTCCGAGCGGTATGTAGAGGGCGACGTTGGCGATGATGTCGCCTCGGCTGACGTGGCCGCTGCCGAGAGGCCATTGATGCAGAAACCAGCGGATCTTAGCGCGCACCTGGTCTTCATCGGTATTCAGGGCGAAGGGCATGAGGCTGCCATAGAGGATGCCCACCGCGGCGATCAGGCAGAGAATGACCAGTCCTCGTCGGCGCATCAGGCTTTTCCGGTGCGGGTGCGTGTAACTCGGCGTCTCGCGGCGGACGCCAACGGATGGAGTATCCTACGCGGCGAGGGTTTGTGGGTCCATCGTCTTGCTGGGCGAGATTGCGATCAGTCGCGGTTGCGTCCGACGATTCGCGGCGTGACGAAGAAGTACAGGTCGTTGATGCGGTTCTGCGTGCGGTGGTTTTTGAACAGCCATTCCACGCCCTTGATATCGCCCAGTCCGGGCATTTTCCGCTCGCGGGTGACGGTCCGGATCACCCGAAGCCCGCCGAGGACCAGCGTGTCGCCTTCCTTGACGCCGACTTCCGTCTCGGCTTCGCGGACGTCGAGGATCGGGTTGATCACCGAGCTGGACCCCTCCTGCTCGCCGATGCCCGCCACCGGTGCGAACCCGCTGATGGCAGAGACGACCGTCACCACGTGGAGGTCCACGTCGTTGTTGCCGATGTTCTTGGGCGTGATATAGAGCTGTACGCCCACGGGTTTATAGCTGACCTTCTCCGAGACGAGCTTGTCGTTGGAGATCTTCCCGGACTGGACGGGCAGTTCCTGACCGGCCAGGACGTAGCCGGTTTTGCCGGCGCGGACGGTCATTCGCGGGGAGGAGACCATCTTCACCAGCCCGGTGTTGACCAGGGCTTCAAAGGATGCTTCGAGGCTGACGCCCGCTTCTTCGAAGACCTTCATCACGGTGAACACCGCGCCCTGGAAACCCGTTCCCGGCCCGGTGGACTGGGCGGCGTCGAGGAAGGCCTTGGTGTTGAAGGTGGAGGTGAGGCTTTGCTCTTCGGTGCTGGCGAGGTGTTCGAGGATGGTCCGGGCGCCGTACTGGAAGTCGAAATCGTGGCTGACCTCGAAGATCCGCGCGGTGATTTCGACCTGCCGGGCCGGGGAGTCGATCCCGGCCAACACTTGCAGCACGTTGTCCTTTTCGGTTTCGGGGCAGGTGATTACCAGCTTGTTCTCGGTCGGCAGGGCCCGGACGGTTCCATTCTTGCCCAGGTGTTCCTGCACGATGGAAACAGCCGGCTTGAGGTCGGCGGCGGTCAGACGAATGGACATCCGGTCGGTTCCGCCGTCTCGCTTGGAGTGGACGGAGGCCCCGCCAAAGTGCTTGAGCGTGTAGAACAGTCGAACGCGGCCGTCGGCGAGCTTCATCGTGCGGATGTCGGTTGCGGGCGCGATTTCGGAGGGTTTGGGTCCGTAACCTGCCTCTTCACCGTCTTTGGGTTCGTCCTTGGCGAAGAGCCTGCGGAGTTTGTGGATCCGCTCCCAGACCGGGCGCGGGGCGATTTTCTCCAGCTGCTTCCAGTCGTGCTCGGAGAGCACTTCCTCGCTGGCGGCGTAGGCGCTGCCGTCACGAGCGGGGTTGCCCGAGATGATCCCCTGGGCGGGCTTGGTGCGTTCGGCGTCGGCCCAGCCGCCGAAGCGGGTGTACTCCTCCACGTTCTCCGCGCAACCGGCGAACGTCAGAACGCCGGCGCCGACGAGCAGAAGGGTGCTGATCGTGTGGCGGTACATCGGTAACCTGCCTTGGTGTCTTCCTGAGACTCTCTGGGCGATTTCAGACTGTTCCTTCATTCACCTGCAACCCGCAGATCCCGCCCGTGTTTCGGCTTGCTGCTGCGTCGAAGGCAAAACAGCCCTCTGAAAAGTCTATCGACCGACCGGGCGACATTGTTGAGTCAAACCGCCACGTTTCAGAGGAATACGGGATTCATCTGCCGGCCCGCAAGAGATCATACCGATGCGAGAAAGCGATCCGACATGGCGCAAAGCAATACATGCAGTACAATTATGGCTGACTGCCTGCGATCGGTGCGTGCAATGGTTGTCCTGCTGCTGTCCCTGGTTTCCGTGGCGGCCGCCCAAAGCTTGCCGGACAATTATGAAGGCCGGCTGAAGATTCAGAAGTGGGGCGAAATTTCTGAGAAAAACTGCCCGGCGGGTTGTGAAGACATGAGGTCGATTGGCTGGAAGGATCGGCGTTTCAGAGGTCGATGCCGAAGGTGACACCGCCGGCTGCGCTCGCTTCCGGGACGGCGGGTGCCTGCCGGGTCGATGGTGTCTTACGTGGTTGGCCACCGTAGGCCGCTTCGACGGGCGGAAGGTCCGACTGGACGGGCGGGGTGCTGCGGGCCTGCCAACCGGCGTCTGCGATATTGGGCATGCCGCCGGCCAACGCCGGAGCTGTCACCGCGCCCTGCTCATAGCGTCGACCTCGCGCGATCAACTCTCGGGCGGGAACGTTCGGGCCGTACCGGCAGTTCTCGCTGAAGGCCAGGTATGGCAGTCCGAAGACCGGGAAGACTCCGTTGAACAGCGAGAAGGCGACGCCCTGGCCGAACTGCCTTGCCACGCGGAACCAGACGTAGACCGGGAAGACGTAGTTCACCAGCGGCAGGAAGAACAGCAGCAGCGCCGGGCCGGGCAGGTGGGCGATTTTCACCAGCTGATAGAGATTGTAGAACGGGATGAATGCGGACCACCCCGGTTCGCCTGCCTTCTCGAAGACGGTGTACATCGAGGCCATCACCAGCACGGCCATCCCCAGCGCGGCCAGCACCATCAGTAGGAAGACGACGCCCATTGTGTGTTCCTCCCGCAGCGATCGGCAGCGCACGGATTCCCCCGCCGTGCCCGACGCGAGTGTGACATATCCAACCACAATCATACGATTGCCCCCGGCGGCCGGGCCAATCCAACCGCCCGAAATGGCAATCTGGAAAAGTTGCCCGCTTTTTTGCTTTTTGGCTGACTGTCGGTCGCTCTTGGGGCCGCATGCATACCCCATGTTGCGCCCCGCGTTCTACTGAAACCCCATATGTCGTAGCCGTCGGAAATGCATTTGCGGCCTGCGCAAGTGAAATCACGGCCGCAGCTTACGGCCGCCTTGACTTGAGGTAAATGTTTAAAGACCCCTCACTGGCCGCGCCGATAGAAGGCATGACGGGACTTGCGGGTGCGGAAAGGATTCTCATCCTATGCAAAAAGCTTATGGTATCCTGGCTGGCGTGACGGAGTTGCTGCTGTTCGTCGCCGGTGGTATTGCCCTGATCGTCGTGGCGGGCCTGCTGATCTGAGGTCAGCCCGGCCTGGAAGAACGCTCTCAGTTGCCTTCGCCGCTGTCGGACGGCGTGTCGAATTCCGCGACCACGTCCCGCAGCTGTGCCAACTCTGATATGACGTATCGGGGCCGAGATTTACCCGGGGACTCGTTCTGAGGCGATTTCCACACCGGGATCAGCCCGGCGCGGTTTGCACCATCGATGTCCGCCCGCAGTGAATCCCCCACGAAGAGCGTCCTATCGGCCTGCAGCCCGGCCTCTTTGAGTGCCCCCCGGAAGATCTTGCGGTGTGGTTTGCGGTGTCCGACGTCGCAGCTGTAGATGCGCACCGGGAAAAACTCCAGCAGATCATGCTGCTGGAGGTGTCTGTCCAGCACGACGGCCGGCACGAATGTGTTGGAGACGATTCCCAGCTTCAGCCCCGCCGCGGTCCATTCTTCCAGCAGGGGGCGGGTTCCGCGGTCCAGGGTCGCCTGCTCGCTGAGCGGCTCGTACCACTGCCAGGCCAGTTCGTCGGCCTGCTCGGGGGCGAGGTTTTGGCCCATCTTGCGGGCAAGCGATTTCATCAGCTCCAGGGAGTTGAACTCCCGCCGTGTGAAATGGCTGACGAGGTAGCGCCAGCGGATCGACCAGAGCTGTCGGCGGTGGAATTTCGCGAAGGGGGGAACGGGTTGGCCGATGAGGTCGAGGTAGGCGTACGCGCGACGGGCTCCCTTTTCGAACAGGTCTTTGACGTCGACCTTGCCGAAATTCAGGATCGTGTCCCCCAGATCGAACAGGATGCCATCCAGCCGTGATTTCATCTCGGTGGTGAAGGATAGCAGATCATCGTCGTCTTGCCAGCGTTTCTGCGAGATTCGCTGCCGGCGGGTGGTTAGTCGGAAACGCTCCGTCGGGCGACGACGGTGCGTTCGAGCCCTTGGTGATCCATCAGGAAGGTCGCGTCGTCCCAGGCGGGCAGGTTCTCGATGATCTCGCGGACCGCGGCGCCCTGGTTGAAGCTGAACTCGCTGATGAGTACGCCCCCGGGTTTGACCGCATCGGCCGCCTCGGCGAAAAGCCGTCGCAGCATCGCCAGCCCCTCGTCGTCGGCGTAGAGCGCGATGTCCGGCTCGTGGGCGACGCTGGGGGCGATCCAGTCGCCTTTGGTCACGTAGGGCGGATTGGCGGTAATCACGTCGAACGGGGCCCAGTCGGTGGCGGCTTCGGGCAGGATGGCCATGTCGGCCTCCATGCAGCGGACGCGATCGGAGAGGCCCAGCGCGTCGGCATTCCGCTGGGCGACGGCCACCGCTTCGGGCGAGATGTCGGTCGCCAGCACCTTCGCCGACGGTGCATTGACGGCGATGGCCATCGCCACGCAGCCGCTGCCGGTGCAGGCGTCCCAGGCGGTGGGCTCGTCGTCGCAGGGCAGGTACTTGAGCGCCTGCTCGACGAGGATTTCGGTCTCCGGGCGGGGGATGAGCACGTCGGGCGTCACGATCATCGGCAGCGAGTAGAACTCCTTCTTGCCGGTAAGATAGGCGACCGGTTCATGGTTGGCCGCCCGCTTGACCATCTCGCGGAAGGCCGTGAGTTCATCCTGGGTGGGTTCGTAATCGAACCGTGTGTAGAGTTCGATCCGCTCGCAGCCCAGTACGTGCGCGAGCAGGACCTCCGCACCGAGGCGAGGGTCGTGAACGTCCTTCTGTTGAAAGTGCCCCTTGGTCCACTCCAGCAATCGCAGCACGGTCCAGGGCCCGGTCTGTGTGTCGGCCATGCGCTAAGGGCTACCATAATCGGGGGGTTCTGGCAAGCTGTTGCCGGGCGATCCCGCACTTTGCCGTGAAACCGGGCAAATGATCGGCCAGCCTCTTGCCCCGGGCCCCTTCCGGGCGGTAAGGTACGCTCCCATGAGCGATGCCATGGATTTGCTGCGGTCCGTCAAGGATCGATCGGACGAAACCGAATTCTACACCCCTCTTCCCGAAGGCTACCAGCTGGGCGGCACGAAGTACGTCGTGGTGCTGGGCACGGTCATCAGCGGGCTGGGAAAGGGGATCTTCTCCTCCTCGCTGGCGAAGCTGCTGAAGGACAAGGGGTTGTCCGTCACGCCGATCAAGCTGGAGGGCTACCTGAACATCGATTCGGGTACGCTGAACCCGTACCGCCACGGTGAGGTCTTCGTGCTGGATGACGGGATGGAGACGGACATGGACCTGGGCACCTACGAGCGCATGCTCGACCAGGACCTCTCGGGGGCGAACTTCTGCACGTCGGGGCAGATCTACAATTCCGTGCTCAGCAAGGAACGCGCGGGCAGCTATCTCGGGCGCGACGTGCAGATGATTCCCCACGTCACCGGCGAGGTGAAGCTTCGGCTGAGGGAATTGGCCGTCAAGGACGATGCCGACGTGGTCTTCGTCGAGGTCGGCGGGACGGTGGGCGACATCGAGAACAATTTCTACATCGAGGCCCTGCGCGAGCTGAGTTACGAGGAAGGGCCCGGCTCGGTGATTTTCGTCGCCCTCACGTACGTCATCAAACCCCCGGCCCTGGGCGAGCAGAAATCCAAAGCCGCCCAGTTGGGCATCAAGCGGTTGATGGAGCACGGCATTCAGCCGAACATCATCGCCGTGCGGGCGGAATCCCAGGTGACCGACAAGGTCCGCCAGAAGATCTCGGTCTACACGAACGTGCCGATCCAGCGGGTCTTCAGCATGCACGACCTTCCGAGCATCTACCTGCTTCCGGACATCATGCGCGAGGAAGGGCTGGACATGGAAGTGGTCCAGATGCTCAACCTCGGCAACCACGTCAACAGCGCGATGGATTACCGGGCGATTCGCGACTGGCGGGAGTTCACCTCGAAGATCGACGCCGCCGAGAAGTCCGTCACCATCGGCGTGACCGGCAAATACACCACCGTCCGCGACAGCTACGCCAGCATCATCAAGGCCTTGGAGCATGCGGGCATCGCCAACGACTGCGAGGTCAAGACCAAGTGGATCGACACCACCGAGATCGCCCCCGACAACGTCGCTGAAGCACTGAAGGACGTCGACGGGATCATCGTACCGGGCGGATTCGGCACGCGCGGGACCGCCGGCAAAATCGAATGCATCCGTCACGCCCGCGAAAACCGCCTGCCGTACCTGGGCATCTGCCTGGGGTTCCAGATGGCCGTCATCGAGTACGCCCGGAACGTCTGCGGACTCGAAGGCGCCGGCAGCACCGAGCTGGACCCCGAGTGCGAGTCGGCCGTCATCGACATCCTCCCCGAGCAGAAGCAGATCGAAGGGCTCGGGGGCAACATGCGTCTGGGCGGGCAGGACGTGGAAATCACCCCGGGAACCGTCGCGGCAGAGATATTCGACGGAGCCGAGATGATCCGCCAGCGATTCCGCCACCGCTATGAAGTGGACCCGAAATACATCGAAACGCTGGAGAGCTACGGGCTGATCTTCTCGGGGCGACACCCCAAACACCCGATCATGCAGATTCTCGAGCTCCCGCGCGAAGTGCATCCGTGCTTCATCGCCGGACAGTTCCACCCCGAGCTGACATCGCGCCCGCTGCGCCCCCAGCCGATGTTTGTGAAGCTGGTGGGGTCGGCACTGCAACGGACCGAAACCCACGCCTGATTCGTCCATGGAAACGGGCCCGAATTCCCCCTCGCCGCTGACGGAGCAGGATTCCCGGCCGGCTGGTCGAACGCGACATTCCCTTCAGGAAATCGGAATAATCTGCATCGGATCGCTAACGATTTCAGGGGGTCGGTGTCCAATTGCACTGTTGAGAAGCCTCCGGACCTTTGGGGAGCACAGCGATGATGATACGACTTCGACAGATTGCCCGGCAGGACCCGGACGTGTTCCATTTCATCCGATCGTGGATGCGCGTGCGGGCGGAGCTTACCGGCTGGAGCTGCATGCGTGAGCTCGCCGAGATCTGGTACCGCGAGCACGCCGACGAGCTGTAACACAGTTGGCATTGCTGCAGATACAGGACGACCCCCCGCCACTCCGTCGGGGGGTCATCACCGGAATCCCGGCAGCATCGGATCAGTCGTACCGGTCTTTTCCTCGCTTGAACGCCTTTCGACGTCCTCCTTCTGCAGAGCCAATATATCGTCCCCATGTCAGGGGCGTATTCTCGATTGATTAAGGGCACGTGAAAGCTGCCGCCGCGTCGCGGGCAGGTGAGCGAAAATCCGCGGATGCGGTTGAACTGCCCATCCGGATTTCTGTATAGTTCGCATTGGCCGAGGGCCGAGTTTGGTCCACGAAACGACTTTTCACTCGTAACAGGAGCGAAATCACATGGCGTACAAGATCACCGATGACTGTGTTGCCTGCGGCGCATGCATGGGCACCTGCCCGACCGAGGCGATCACGGAGGCCGACGGGGCGTACTCGATCGACGCGGACGCCTGCATCGATTGTGGCAGCTGCGTGGACAGCTGCCCGTCGGGGGCGATCGTCGAAGCCTGAGTCCCGACGAACCAGACCGAGGGCCGACGCAGCGAACGTTGTGTCGGCCTTTCGTATGCGCGGGGAAGGGCAGCGGGTGCCTCGGCTGGGGCGTGATTGGGCTTTTGCCGGGCGGCGGGAACATTTTCCCCCGTGGTGGGTCGGATATAATGTGGAAATTCCGGGAGCGATCGTCGTCTCTTTCCGTTTATATGGATAGGACCATCGTCCCGCTGACAACCTGAACCGCCATGGAGAATCCCATGCGTCCAAAACCCTCTCTGTTTGCGTTATTTTCGTCGGCTGTGGGTGTCGTTCTTCTCGCGGCGACGCTTTCGCTGGCCGACCCGCCTGCCGAGGGTGGACCCGATCGGCGCAAGGTCTTCGAGAACGTCGTCAAGAAGCTCATCAACGGCGGGCAGGATGCCGACCCCAACCAGGCCGAGAAAAAGAAGAAAAGCGCCCCCAAACCCCCCAAGACCGAGACGCTCAGAGACTGCCGAAAGCTCTATGAAACGGGCAAGTACGACCCGGCCATCAAGGGCTATCGCAAGCTGATGAACAACGAAAAGCTTCAGGTCCGGGCGTCGATCGGCCTGGCCGAGGCCCTCTCGCAGAAGGGCGAGTATACCGATGCACTGGAGTCGCTGAAGAGGGTCGCCAAGCAGGCCGACGGGGACGCCGAGTGGCATGTGGCGATGGCGGACATGCTCCGCCGCAGGGGGGAATACGCCGACGCGCTGAAACACGCCGACGCTGCCGTCAAGGCCAAGCCCGCCTGGGCGCCGGGCATCTGGGTGCGAGGTCAGCTGCTGGAAATCGTCGGTCGACGCGACGACGCGGTGGCAGCCTATAGGTCCATGGAACGGGTGATCGAAGCGGACGACTATCACACCAACGCCCGCAGCCTGGTGGCGCTGGGACGCATTCTGGACCGCTATGGCATTCTCACCGGGCGAAAGGCTTCCGATCAGGCCCAGAACATCCTGCACAATTACCTGCAGGAAGCCTATCTCAAGGTGGACAAGGGCTATTGGCCGGCGAACATCGCTGCCGGCGAGCTGTTGCTGGCCAAGCACCGCCCCCAGTCGGCCGTCAAGGAGTTCCAGCTGGCGCTGAAGAAGAACAAGAATGTTTCTCGTGCGTATGTGGGCATCGGGACTGCCGCCCTGACCAAATGGCAGTTCGAGCAGGTTCTCAAGGCAGCCGACAAGGCCCTGAAAATCAACCCCGACAACCCGAACGCTCATCTGCTTCGGGCGATGTGCTACATGCAGTGGCGCAAGTTCGAGAAGGTCCCGCCGATCCTCAAGAAGGTCTTCAAGGTGAACCCCAACCACCTCGACGCCCTCTCACTGGCGGCGGCGGCCCACATCCGGATGTACGACGAGAAGACCGCCCAGGGCTATATCGACCGGGTCCACGCCATCAACAAGACGTACGTCGGGCTGCCCACCGCGATCGCCGACTGGCTTTCGTCGGGACGGCAGTTCGCCGAGGCAGAGACCTACTACCGGAAAGCCATCGAACTGGACCCCAAACGCGCGGACGCCTGGGCGAACCTCGGGCTGCTGTACATGCAGACCGGCGAGGAGACCAAGGCCCGATCGGCCCTGGAGAAGGCCCACACGCTGGACGACTTCCGATCGGACGTGGTGAACTACCTGAAGATTCTCGATCGGCTGGATAAGTTCCTGGTCAAGGAGACCGAGCATTTCGTGGTGAAGGTGGCCCCGCAGGACGAGATCCTGCTCGAACAGGTCGCCGGCTTCATGGAGGAGATCCACGAGGAACTCTGCGCGGACTTCGATTACGAGCCCAGGAAGAAGACCATCATCGAGATCATGCCCACCCAGCAGCAGTTCGGGCTGCGCATCTCGGGCAAGGGATGGGTTCCCACGGTCGGGGCGTCGACGGGAACGGTAATCGTCCTGACCGCCCCCAAGCCGGACTCCGCCTTCGGTACGCATAACTGGGCGACGGTGCTGCGCCACGAATACACCCACACCGTTACGCTCGAAGCCACCAACAACCGCATTCCGCACTGGTTCACCGAAGCCTGCGCCGTGTGGGAACAGCCCGACCGGCGAAATTACAACGCCGTGAAGCTGCTGGTCGGAGCGGTGCGTCACGATCGGCTGTTCGCCATCCAGGAGTTGGACTGGGGCTTTATCCGTCCCAAGCGCCGCACCGACCGCTCCCAGGCCTACGCCCAGAGCGAGTGGACCATGGAGTACATCATCGAGAAGAAGGGCTACAACGCGATCCTCGATATGCTCAAGGGCTTCCGCGACGGGCTCAGCCAGAAAGAGGTCTTCCAGACCGTCCTGAATACCACCGAAAAGACGTTCAACAAGGACTTCCAGGCCTGGGCGAAAGAGCAGGTCCGCGAGTGGGGTTTCGAGCCGGACCCCGCCCCGGACCTCACCGCCGCCAAGACCGCCGCCGAGAAGAAGGAAAACGCCGAGAACGTCGAGATCCAGGCGAGGTACGCCGTCTCGCTGTACATGCACAAGCAGCTTCCGCGGGCGAAGAAGCAGGCCGAGAAGGTCCTCAAGCTCGATGCCGACAACGCCAAGGCCCTGGCGGTGCTCGCCAGCTGCGCCCTGGCCAGGAAGGACTACGACAAGGCGATCGAAACCGCCGCGAAGCTGGAGAAGGCCTCGCCGGCGTCGGTGACGGCCGCCCGGGTGATGGCGCAGTCCTACATGGCCAAACGCAATTGGCCCCGTGCGATTGCCGCCCTGGAACGCCTCCAGGCCCGCCAGCCTCTGGACTCCTACAGCTACGAGCAGCTGGCGAAGTTCTACAAGCAGTTCGGCAAACCCAAGGAAGCCCTGCGAAACCTCGTCGAGCTGCACCGGCGAACCATGAAGGACGCCAAGTACGCCCGGCAGATCGCCGAGATCTATCGTTCGCTGGAGGAAGATCAGCTCGCCCTGGAGTATTTCCAGCAGATCGCCCAGATCAACCCCTATGAATACAGTGCCTACCAGGCGATCGCGGAGATCCACTACTGGGCGGGTCGGTACGACGCCGCCATCGACGCCGTCGAGCAGATGCTCCTGCTTCAGCCCCGGAACGCCAACGCCTGGACGTACCTGGCCAAGGTGCATTTCGACGCCGGACGAGAGGCGAACCCCGGCACGCACCTCTCTGCTGCCAAGGAAGCTGCTCAGAAAGCGCTGGAGTTGAACGCCCAGTCCACCCCGGCGTCCAAGCTGCTCGAAGCGATCGAAGCGGAGCTGAGAGAACTCGACAACACTCCGGCCAAGGCGGCCTGAAGCACAGCAAAAAAGCCAATATCGCACCGGTTTGTCCGTGAGGTATTCGAGCTCTCCCCGAGCCTGCATACCCTCAGGACACCGACAACGCCACCGACTCACCGCGCGGCAGGGTTACCGGCTCGATGGCGACGTCCTCGCCGCGGAATCGCAGCCGCTCGATGCGCATCTCGCCGACCTGACCGGTCAGCCGAAGTGCTCGGTCCGATCAGGTCCGCCCCCGTATCACCGCCTCGATCAACGCCAGGTCGCCGGGTGTGGTGACTTTGATATTCCGCGGGTCGCCGGGGACGATGCGCACCGGTTGGCCGAGACGTTCGACGAGCATGGCGTCGTCGGTGACCCCCTCGATGTCGCCCTGGTAGGCCCGTTGCAGCAGCGTCCGGTGGAACACCTGGGGCGTCTGGGCCTGCCAGAGGTTCTCGCGGGGGACGGTCTCGGTGATGATGTTCCGCTCGTCGACGCGTTTCAGCGTGCCGGTGACGGGGCAGGCGAGCATGGCTGCACTGTCTCGGGCGGCGGCGGCGAACACGGCGGCGATGTCCGCGTCGCTGACGGCAGGGCGGGCGGCATCGTGAATGGCGATCAGGTCGGCCTCGTCGGTGACCACCGCAACCGCGTTGCGCACCGAGTGGGCCCGGGAGGCCCCGCCATTGACGAGGGTCGCTCCCAGCAGCGAGAGGTCCCGGCCGAACCGTTCTTCGATGGCGGGTCGATCGTCGGCCGACACGACCACCAACAGCCGGCGCACGTCGTCCCTCCCGGCGAAGCGTTGGAGGGTCCGCAGAATCATCGGCGTTCCGGCGATCGGTTGAAAGATCTTGTTCTCACCGGCGGCGAAGCGGGTTCCGCTCCCGGCGGCGGGGATGATGACGGCGACATTGCTCATGGTCGGTTCGAATGGTATCGCAAGGCGGGACGTGCTTCCATATCAAAGGAAGGGGGGATCGGGCGGCAACGTTTGTGAAAAAGTTCACAACAGTGTGTCCAACTTCTTTGCAGACACGCGGGGCGATTGCTAGTATAAGGGCTCGTTTTCCTCGGCCCGCGGGGCTTTGCATGCCCCTCAGGGTCGCTATATCGGCCACCAATCGCAGGGCCCACCATGCATGATTCCCACAAATCATCGGGCGATGTTCCGCAGGGCTATCACTGCCCGACCGGTTGCCCGCACTGCAGCGGCGGCGCCGACGACGCCCAGCGCTGCCTGGACGACGCACCGGTCGGCTGGCGCATGAGCACCTCGGCGGCGACGATGTTCCTGCTGCCGCTGGTCTGCGCGATGGGCGCGGCGATGGTGTTCGGGCCCGACCGCACGCATCAGCTTCTGGCGGCGGTCTCAGCCGGTGGACTGGGGGTGCTGGCGGCCCGCCCGATCGTGCACCGCATCGCCGGATCGGCCAAGGAGACTCCATGACCGCAACGCAATCATCCATTCCAGGTCCCGGCGAATTTGCCCGGGGCGTGCATCCACCCGACGGCAAGCACTTCTCGAAGGACGCCGCCATCGAGGTGCTCCCGACGCCCGCGCAGGTGGCCGTTCCGCTCCTGCAGCACATCGGCGCGCCCTGCACCCCGGTCACCAAGCCACGCCAGGAAGTGAAGATGGGCGACGTGCTCGGCGAGGCGGGCGGATTCGTCTCCGCCCCGGCGCACAGCCCCATCGCCGGGGTGGCGCAGATGCCCTCCGTAGCGACGCTCCCCAATGGACGCCACGTGCAGACGGTTCCCGTCAAAGCCGGCGAGGGAGAGCAACTCGCCGGGGAGGCCTTGCTGGGCGAGATCTTCGGGGGCGATTGGCCCACGAGCGGATTCGAGCAGTCTCCCGAGGAGATCCGCAACGCCATCCAGGCGGCCGGCATCGTCGGGCTGGGGGGGGCGGCGTTTCCCACGCACGTGAAGCTCACCCCGCAGGAAGGCAAGAGTGTGGACACGCTGCTGATCAACGGCTGCGAGTGCGAGCCGTTCCTGACGGCCGATCATCGCGTCATGGTGGAATTTCCCGCCCCGATCATCACCGGTGCGATCCTGGCTGCCCGGGCGTGCGGGGCAGCCAACATCTACGTCGCCATCGAGGACAACAAACCCGACGCCATCGAGGCGATGAAACAGGCCGCCGACGGCAGCGGCGTAACCATCGCCGCGGTGAAAACGCAGTACCCCATGGGCGGCGAGCGGCAGACGATTCTGGCGACGCTGGATCGCGAAGTTCCCACCGGCGGTCTCCCGCTGGACGTGGGCGTGGTCGTGGTGAATGTCGGGACCGCAGCCGCCATCGCCCGCGCGGTGACGCGGGGTAAACCGCTGACGCACCGTGTCATCACCGTCAGCGGTGGCGGCATCCGCGAGCCCAAGAACATCCTCGCGCCCATCGGCGTGAGCTATGGCGAGTTAATCGACTTCTGCGGCGGGTTGGGCGACGACGTCGGACGCGTGGTCGCCGGCGGGCCGATGATGGGCTTCACGCTGGGCGAGTTGGACGTGCCCGTCACCAAGGGCACCAGCGGCGTGACGGTGCTGACCGGCGACGACGTCCGTCGGGCCGGCGAGACCAACTGCATCCGCTGCGGGCGGTGCGTGGACGTCTGCCCGCTGGGGCTGGTTCCCACGCGAATCGCCCTGGCGTCGCGCGCGGGCAACTGGGACCTCGCCAAACGATATCACATGTCCGCCTGCTGCGAGTGTGGCTGTTGTGCCTACGTCTGCCCGGCGAGCATCCCGCTGGTGCAACTGATCCGCATGGGCAAGGTGCAGGCCCCCAAAGACTGACGGATTCCCTGGAACGAAATGATGAGGCAGGACATGGTCTGGAGAGAGGATGGCTGAGAACGACGGCAAAGAGGCGGTGAGCACCCCGGTTGCACCCGGGCCTCACCTGTCGGATACGTCGCTGACCACGCGTAAGATGATGCTCGATGTCATCATCGCCCTGGTTCCGCTGATGGCGGTGGCGCTGTGGGTGTTCAGGCACTACGCAGCCAAGCAGTTGCTGCTCTGCGTGGGCGCGTGCGTGGCGGCCGAGGCTGTGTTCACCCGGATGCGGAGACGCCCGCTGACGCTGGGAGATTTCTCCGCCGTCGTGACGGGGCTGATTCTCGCGCTGTCGCTGCCCGGAACGGCGCCATGGTACGTTGCCGTGATCGCATCCTTCGCGGGGATCGGACTGGGCAAGGTGGTTTTCGGCGGGGTGGGGTTCAACATCTTCAACCCCGCGATGGTCGGCAGGGCGTTCGTGATGATCGCCTTCACCACGGCCTTGGGGGCGACCGCCTACGTCGCGTCGGACGCGTCGGCCGTCGACGCGATCACCCAGGCCACGCCCATGACTGACGCCTACAAGGGCGGCAACGTCCAGCCGGGGCTGCTGTGGAAGCTGTTTCTGGGCAACACGAACGGTTCGCTGGGCGAGACCAGCGCCCTGGCGTGCCTGGTGGGCGGGTTGTTCCTGTGCATTCGCCGGACGGCTTCGTGGGAGATCCCTGCCGGCGCGATCGGAGCGGTGGTTCTCTGGGCGGGCATCGGCAACCTGATGGACCTCTCAGCCGACTGGACGCTGCTGCATCATCTCTTCGGCGGGGCGCTGCTGTTCGGGTCGTTTTTCATCATCACCGACCCGGTCTCCAGCCCGCTGACGCCGAAGGGCAAATGGATTTTCGGGGCGTTGTTCGGGGTTCTGGTGATGCTGATGCGCACGCTCAGCGCGTATCCCGAGGGCGTGATGTTCAGCGTGCTGCTGGTCAACGCGGTGGTCCCGCTGATCAACCGGTGGACGGTTCCGCGCCCGGTGGGCGGGCCGGCTCCGGCGAAGGCGTCCTGACGAGAACGAACACGACAAACCCCTGAGCAAGGGAGCGACATGAAATATCTCAAACAAGCCTGGTTGGTGCTGCTGCTGGCGATGGTGTTCGGCTCGGGGTTGACGGCGATGCAGATTTCACTGTCCGGCCGAATTGCCGAGAACAAGCGCAATGAGACGTATGGGCAGATCCCCACGCTGGTCCCCGGCGCGTCGATCGAGAAAACCGAGGAGGTCACCTTCGGGCCGAAGGGCAAGACCGCCTATAAGGTGTTCGACGACGCCGGCGAGCACATCGGCTGGGTCCTGCCGGCCGGCGGAATGGGCTTCGCCGACAAGATCGAGATTCTCATCGGTCTGGACCGCAACGCCGAGCGTATTACCGGCCTGTACGTGCTGGACCAGAAGGAGACGCCCGGACTGGGCAACAAGATCACCATGCGGGCCGACTCGCCGCAGGAGGCACCGCTGTTCCTGGACAACTTCACCGGCAAGAACGCAACGGAGCCGTTGATGGTGGTCAAGCGTCAGCCGAAAGAGGGCGCCAACGAAGTGGAAGCGATCACCGGCGCGACGGTCAGCTCCAAGGCAGTGACGGACATCGTGAACAAGGCGGTCCGTGAGTTTCGCTCGGCCAAGGAGCTGGCGGGCGGCGATGGGCAGACGGGAGGCAATGATGGCCAATAGCGGACCAACGCCGATGGAGCGATTCATCCAGGGCATCCTGCCGGAGAACCCGGTGTATCGACAGTTGCTGGGGATGTGCCCGGTGCTGGCGGTGACCAACTCGCTGGGGGGAGCACTGACCATGAGCGGAGCGGTGTTGTTCGTGCTGCTTTGCGCGAACGTGATGGTCTCTGCCATCCGAAGCCTGCTCAAGCCGCACCTGCGGATTCTGGTGTTTACGCTGACGATCGCGACGTTTGTGACGATCGCGGACCGTTTCCTGGCGGCGTTCATGTACGACATGAGCAAGCAGCTTGGCCCGTACATCCCGCTGATTATCGTCAACTGCATCATCATCTGCCGTTGCGAGGTTTGCGCCTCGAAGCAGTCGATTCCCACCGCAGCGGCCGACGCGGTGGGCCAGTCGGTGGGCTTCACGCTGGCGCTGCTGAGCATCGCCTCGGTGCGCGAGCTGCTGGGAACGGGCTACCTGTTCAAGAACATGCCCATCGAGATCAACGTACTGGCGTGGGCGGATTGGCCCAACTGGGTGATCATGATCCTCCCGCCGGGGGCATTCCTCACGCTGGGCGTGCTGCTGGGCGTGGTCAACTGGATCGCCCTCTCGCGGGCCAAGGCCAACACGCAGAGCTGAGCTGAAACAACCTTCACAGGATCGGATCTATGGAATATCTCGGCGAAATTCTGGTCATCGCGGTCGGGGCTGCCCTGATCAACAACTTCGTGCTCCACTACTTCGTGGGCATCTGTCCGTTCATCGGCGTTTCGCGACGGGTGGACATGGCCTTCGGAATGGGCTGCGCGGTGACGTTCGTCATCACCATCGCTGCGCTGCTGAGTTGGACGTTCACCTTCTACATCCTTCGGCCCGGGGCGCCACTGACGATGGCGGTCTGGCAGCTTGCCGGCGGAAGCCCCGAGACGCAGACCGACCTGAGCATCCTCAGCTACATCGTGTACATCTTCGTGATTGCATCGAGCGTGCAGTTCGTGGAGATGTACCTGCGGAAGTTCTTCCCGCCGCTGTACAAGAGCTTCGGGGTGTTCCTGCCGCTGATTACCACCAACTGCGCGATCCTCTTCGCCTGCCTGGAGATCATGAAAAACGTCTCGGGCGTGAGCGACCCGACCATGGCGTGGGATCTCGGACGGGCCTTGGCGCTGGCCATCTTCGGCGGGGTGGGTTTCACCCTCGCCATCGTCATCATGGCCGGCATTCGCGAGGAGCTGGACCTCTGCGACGTGCCCGAACCGCTGAAGGGGGCGGGGATCACGCTGATTGTCGCGGGTATTCTCGCCCTGGCGTTCATGGGCTTCACCGGGGTCAACGGCAGCTTGGCCGACCTGGTGAAACCGGCGGAGAAACCCGCCAAGGTAGAGGCCGAATCGCCCGAGGTGTCGGAAAGGGAGAGGCCGTGGCATGGGCTTCCAGCCCATGTGTCTGTTTTGTTTCCAGAGCGAGCGATGCGTTCGCTTTCGCCTTCAAGGGGCATGGCCGGTAGGCCTCTGTCACAAGACGATCGCATTTGTGAGCACACCTCCATCCGGTAGACAGCAATCCGGGAGAATCGTACATGTTTGAGACCATCACAATCATTCTGGCGGCTGTGGCGATGCTCGGCCTGGCTGTGGCGATGGCGTGGGTGCTGGGCTGGGCGAATCGTGCGTTTCACGTCGAGGTGGACCCGCGTATCGACGAGGTCAACGAGGTGCTGCCCGGTGCCAACTGTGGCGGCTGCGGGTATGTCGGTTGCGGGGAGTACGCCGAAGCCGTCGTCACCGGCGACGCACCCCCGGACGCCTGCCCGGTGGGCGGGGCGGAGTGCGCCAACCAGATCGCGACCATCCTGGGCGTCGAGCTCGGAGAGGCGCTGCCCTACCGACCCGTGGTGCATTGCGGGGCCACCACCGAGCAGCGTCTCAAGCGGCATGACTATGGCGGCGAGCGGACCTGCGCAGCGGCCAACCTGGTCTCGGGCGTGCAGGGCTGCACGTATGGCTGCCTGGGGTTCGGCGATTGCGAGACGATCTGCCCGTACGACGCGATCCACGTCATCGACGGGCTGGCGACGGTGGACTACGACAAGTGCATCGGCTGCGGCAAGTGCGAGAAGGTCTGCCCGCGGCACATCATCTCGATGGTGCCCTTCAAGCAGGAGCAGATGCTCGTGATCAAATGCTCCAACAAGGACTTCGGTAAGGATGTCAAGGCCGTCTGCGAGGTAGGTTGTCTGGGATGCAAGGCGTGTACCCGCGTGCTGGATGGTTTGCTGGAGATGAAGAACAACCTGCCGCAGGTGGACTACGAGCAATACACCGCCGACGAGGACGCCGTCGAGAAAATAGGCCAGGCGATCGAGAAGTGTCCCATGAAGCGGCTGGAGTATGTGGGCAGTCCCTCCGACGCCGAGAAGGCCGCCGCCGAGGGTGACGTGCCCGAGGTGGTCACCCCGAACTTCAAGACCACCGTGGACGACACGGAATGGCACGGCTGATCGATCGATCTCCGGGCGGCCGACGGGCATGTCCCGGTTGCCGCACACGCGACGGCCGAACGCCCCGGGGGTGAGGCATGAAGAGGAGCACACTGAAGCGAATGATCTGGTGGCTGGTGGTAGCTCCGGTGTCGTCGGCGATCGTTTTCCTGGGCGTCCTGTATCTCATGCAGGATCGCATGGTGTACCATCCCCTTTCCGAGATCGAATTCACCCCGGCCGACGTTTCGCTTTCCTACGAGGACGTCACCTTCGAGAGCTCCGACGGATCGCGCATCAGCGCCTGGTACGTGCCAGCCGACGACGCCAACGCCCCGGTCGTTCTGTTCTGCCACGGCAATGGCGGCAACATCAGCGATCGTTTGCCGACGCTGGACATTCTTCATCGTCTCGGGCTGGGCGTGCTGATTTTCGACTATCGCGGCTACGGGGCCAGCGAGGGCAGCCCTTCCGAGCAGGGCACCTACGACGACGCCCGCGCCGCGTGGGACTGGCTGGTGGTCGGGCGGGGGATCGCCCCGGGGCGCATCATCGTCCAAGGCCGATCTCTGGGCGGATCGGTGGCGGCCTGGCTGGCGGGAGAGGTCTCACCGGCGGGGTTGATCATCGAGTCCACGCCGATGTCGATTCCCGAGATGGGCAGCGACCTGTACTGGTACATTCCGGGGTTCCTGCTGCGGGGGTTGTGTCGGTACGACTACGACACGCGCGAGCATCTCAAGCGGGTGGCGTGTCCGGTGCTGGTGATGCACTCGCCGGACGACGAACTCGTGCCGTTCTCGCACGGGCAGGGGAACTTCGCTGCCGCCGGGGAGGCGAAGCGGTTCGTGGAACTCACCGGCGGCCACAATGACGCCCATCAGCTCAGCGGCGAGGTATACACCGGGGCGATTCGTGCCTTCGTGTCCCGCTGCCTCAGCGGGGGGTAACCGGCTCGATGGGCGAGTTCGGCTCGCTCGGCTGGCTGGTTGGCTTGGGTTCGAAGGAGGGGGGTTCTCCGACGAGAAGGTTCTCGAAGCCCGGGGTGGTATGGATGGTGGCCCGCTCGGGCGTTCCCATGATGATCATGGCCTCGATTCCTTCGTTTGCCGGCAGTGAGTCCAGCCCGGGCGGTCCGAGCACGCTCAGGGCAGTGGCCCATGCGTCGGCGACGGTGGCGGTGTTGGCGATGACCGTCACCGATGGCGAATGGTCGGTGGGCATGAGGGTGCGGGGGTCCAGGATGTGGCTGAAACGTTGCCCGGCGATTTCGACAGGCCGGCGGTAGTTGCCGCTGGTGCAGACGGCCGCCCCGGTGTCTGCATCGATGCGCAGCAGGCAGAGTGTCTTGTCGGGATCGAATGGATCGGTCACCGCCACCGTCCACGGCCGCCCGTCGAAGCGTGTCCCGAAGCAGCGAAGGTCCCCGCCGAGTTCCACCAACCCGCCATGAATGTCGTGGGCCTTGAGGGTTTCGATGGCCCGGTCGATACCGTAGCCTTTGGCGATTCCGCCCAGATCCACCCCGGCGGTATCGGTGGATTTGACTGCTCCGGTGGGGGTCAGTTCGATCTGGTCCCATCGGCTGGCGTTGCGGGCGGCCGTCAGTTTCGACAGGGGCGGAATGCGGCCTTCTTTGGCGGCCTGCTTCCAGACCTCCAGCACCGGGCGGACGGTGATATCGAATGCGCCGGCCGACTCGACGTGCAGGTCTCGGGCGGTACGCAGCACGCTGAGCGTACGGTCGGAGAGGGCGACGTGCTCGCCGGCAGGAGCGTTGTTGAGCGCGTAAATCTCCGTGCCCGTCATGTGCGAACTCATCAGCCGTTCGACGTCCCGCAGGGTCTGCCTGGCCGCCCGGAAGGCCCGCGAGGCCCGTTGACTGTCGTCCGCCCGCACCACCGCGATCATCTTCCCCTCGGTGCTCATCACCTCGGTGATGTCCGTCGAGGGCATCACCAGCAGAGGACTGCCGCCCGAGGTCATCCATCGCCCCAGGAAGATCAGCCCACCCACGCCGCACAGCAACAGCAGGGCGATGATGGTTCGAAGCTTTCTGCTCATGGGTTCTCGCGGCTATTCGTACTCATCTCGGGAATACTCTGCCGTCACCGTTGAATGCATCCCGCCCCGCGGCGTGAACGAGCCGGTCACCTGCATCCACACCGGCGAGAGGCAGTCCACCAGGTCGTCGAGGATGCGATTGACGAGGGCTTCGTAGAACACGCCTTCATTGCGGTAGTCCTGGAGGTAGAACTTGAGACTCTTGAGCTCCACGCAGAGCTCGGCGGCGATGTATTCGATCTCGATGGTCCCGAAGTCCGGCTGACCGGTCTTGGGGCAGACGCTGGTGAATTCCGGCGCGACGTGACGGATCACGTACTCGCGGCCGGGACAGGGGTTCTCGAAGGTTTCCAGTTCGCTCATGTGATCATTGTACGTTCGCCGGCGGCGGGGCGAAATGCTAATCCGTGCCACCGCTGACAGGGGCGAGGGCCTTGGCGAGACGAAGCTCCCAGCCGCGATTCTTCACCCGGGAGGTGTCCTGCAGACCGATGACGCGGAAGCCCGAGTCCAGGTAGAAGTCGATCGCCTGGGCGCTGGTCAGCGTGATGAACAGGAAAACGGTGGTGGCCGACTGCTCGCGCGCCTGGTCCTCGACGGCGGAGAGCAGTTTGGTGGCGGCGGGTCCCTGGCGGTATCGGCTGGCGATGAAGAACGCCTGCAGCTCGGCCGTTTCGTCGAAGAGGGTCTCGCTCAGCAGCGCCATTCCCACCATGCGGCCGTCTTCGTAGGCGCCGATGGGTGTGGCGCCTTGCTTGACGGACTTGCGCCACTGCTCCAGACGCGCGGCGAGTTCGCCTTCGGCCCAGCCGGCCATCGGAACCGGCGCCAGCAGCGGACGGCGCTTCAGCACCAGCCCCACCGCGTCGGAGGTCGGTTCCACCCGATACTCAGCCGTCTGCTCGACGGAGCGGTCGATCGCCTGGATCGATTCCATTTCATCCAGCCCGAACGGGCGGATCGTAATGCTCATGCAGCCTCTCTCCTCGTGTTGATCAGACGTCCTCGACGGTTCGCTCGAGGGCGGGCAGGAAGTAGTCGGTTACCACGTGCTCCCAGTCCATGTCACCGGCCAGGGCGTATCCGTGGTCGATGCGGGTCTGGTGGGTTTTCTCGTCGCGAGGAAGGGTGTCGGCGATGATCTCCGCGAGGCGCCGGCCTTCCTTCGCCTCGATCTCGTCGCGAAGATGGATCGGGATGTTCTTGAGTTGCTCCAGGTCCATCGACTCGGGCACGTCGAGGAAGCTGGATTCGATGACGTTGTCGAACTCCTCTCGCCCGGCGATGGTCTTGCGGGCGAAACCCATGCAGCCGCAGACGTTGCTCACCGCGCACAGGGCGCCGAAGCTGAGCCCCTCGAACTGGGCGATTCCAAACGGTTCGTACACACTGAGTCCGAACTCCAGGTCCGTTCCGGTGCGGATATCGGCGAAGGACATCTCCTTGGGCATGCGTCGGCCACAACATTCGTGGTTCCAGTCCCACTGGTTGACCAGGACGGTGGAAATCTGCTCGTGGTCGCGGTTGAACGCGTCGAACATCGGCCAAAGCGCTTCCTCCCCACCGGAGAGGTCCGGGTAGCCTTCCTCGTGGGCGACCGGCCAGCCGTAGACACGTTCCATCTGTCGGACGGTTCGCGATTTGCGTTGTCCGGCGAGCGTTCCGAGCATGAAATACACCGCCGTCTCACCGCGATCGGCCAGGAGCTTCTCGAGCTCGTGCATCACGCGGAAGTCCCGCCAGAGGCCCTTGGACCGTACCGGCCTGGCCACGTGCGTGAAGACCCAGGTGGGCTCGAACCCGAAGAGGTTCTTGCAGTAGAGCTTCATCCGCTGTCGGGATTCCTTCCGCTGGTCCAGCGTGAGCGAACGGGCCGGAATGCCATTGTAGATCAGGTCGATCTCCATCGTCCTGAAGTGGCGGTCCAGGAAGCGCAGCTCGTCCACGACGTAATCGCCCACGGCAAAGACGTGGTCGAGGTATCGCGCCGCCTTGACCAGGCAGTGCTTGTAGTTGTCCTTCACCTGCGGGAAGACGTCTTCGATGGTCAGCCCCGCATCGACGGCCTGGTCCAGCACGTTGTAGAACATCGTGTCATGGCCGGCCTCGTCCTCGACGATGGGCCGAACCGACGCCACCTCGTGGGCATAGAACACCGTCCGCACACTCCGCGAGCCGTCCAGCTCTGCTTTCAGCGCGGTGGGCATGCCCATGTACTCGTGGGACAGCAGCGTGCAGGGCTCGTCCGTGTCGATCACACCGAGGTGCTTGAGGGCGTCGTAGGCGGGTTCCGCCAGGCGAACGTATTGCTCATAGTCCCAGATGGATTGGAACTGGTGGGAGGGGATGCGGAATTTCTCGAACAGTTCGCCTTTGAACACGTTCAGCCGTTCGTCGTTGTAGTGGAACACGTCCACCAGCAGCACCTCCGCCTTGACGGGGGTTCCGCCGCAGGGCTCGTGAATCGTGCGTCGCCCGTACACCAGGTGGACGTCGTAGATGCGTTCGACCGGGCGGAAGACCTTGACCCACTCGGGCGGCTCGATGCCGTCCAGCGAACTGTAGAGCACCTCCCCGTCGTCGCCGAGGCGGTTTTCCACCGAGGTGTCCGCGTCGAACAGCGGGCCGACCAGCAACGTCCGCGAGACCTCTTCCTGGTAGGCGTCGGCTGTGGTGAGCCCGGCGATGACGGCGCCGATCCCGCCGATCTTCTCGACGGCTTCGTGTGTGACGTGTACGACGATCATATGCGGTTCCTTCCCTGTGGTGCGCAGGAGTCTGTGAAGGGTATCGGCCGGTCGGCCAGGATTCTGCAGGACGATCGTATTCTCATGGAAAGAGCACTCTGTCCGTGCGTGTTTTCCGCGTTCGGTCGGTCTCGGGACGTCCTTCTCCGACGCATCGACCGGAGACCATCGTCACGGTTTGTTTCCCTGTCCCCGGCTGGCTGCGCCCGCGCGGACAGTGTATCATAGGGACTGCTCGATGCGAGACCCGAGAGTATTTCCCCGGAGCGACCATGACCACGACCATCGGAAAGGGCCAACCCGACCGGGCCCTGATGAAAGACGAAATTCAGAGCATTGTCTCCGACGCAGCCACGCGAATGGACACCACCGGCCAGCGCGTGCTGGTGATTATCCCCGACGCGACCCGCACCTGTCCACTGGGGCTGATCACCCGCGAGTTGTATGCCGCCATCTCCCCCGGGGCAAAGCAGATGGACTTCCTGATCGCCCTGGGGACGCATCCGGCCATGAGCGAGGAGCAGATCGACAAGCTCGTCGACTGTCCGCCGGGCCGGCGAAGCGAGGTGTTCGGCGACGCGAAGTTCTTCAACCACGCCTGGGACGATCCCGACGCGCTGATCAGCATCGGGACCATCACCGCCGAGCAGGTGCGGGAAATCTCCCCGCCGGAGATGGAACCCTTCGCGATCGACATCGACGTGACGATCAATCGCCTCATCACGCAGTACGATCGATTGTTGATCTGCGGGCCGGTCTTTCCCCACGAGGTGGTGGGGTTTTCGGGCGGGGCGAAGTACTTCTTCCCGGGCATCTGCGGACCCGAACTGCTGAACTTCTTCCATTGGCAGGGGGCGGTGATTTCCTGCCCGAAGATCATCGGCAACAAGTACACCCCCGTGCGGAACCTGCTGCACGTCGCCGCCGACATGGTGCCCACCGAGAACTACGCCCTGTGCATGGTGGTCTCGGGGGGCGACCTGGCGGGGTTGTATTTCGGCAGCGTCAAGGATGCCTGGTCGCGGGCGGCCGACCTGGCCGACCGGACGCACGTGCGGTATGTGGATCGGCCATACCGGTCGGTGCTGTCTCGCGCGCCGGAGATGTACGACGAGCTGTGGGTCGGCGCCAAGTGCATGTACAAGATGGAGCCGGTCGTCGCCGACGGCGGTGAGCTGATCATCTACGCCCCGCACCTCGACGAGATTTCCGTGGTCCACGGCACGACGATCAAGCAACTGGGCTACCACACGCGAGACTACTTCCTCACGCAGTGGGACCGGTTCAAAGACTACCCCTGGGGCGTGATCGCCCACAGCACGCACGTCCGCGGGATCGGTACGATGGAAGACGGCGTGGAAAAGCCCCGCATCCAGGTCACGCTCGCCACGGCCATCCCGAAAGAAGAGTGCGAAGCGGTGAATCTCGGCTATCGCGACCCGGCCACCATCGACCCGACCGAGTGGGAGCAGGGCGAGGACACGCTCTATGTGCCCAAGGCCGGCGAGATGCTCTACAAGCTTTCGGACCCGCCCGAATGGCAACGGCCCGGGTGATCGCGCCGAGCAGGGCCGTGAGCGTGGCGCACGCTCGGCGCTTGCCCAGTGCAGGGGTTCCGATCTCGGCGGCTGGCCGGCCCTGCGTGGCGTCGCGCATCAGGGCCATGCCATCTGGACGATGCGCAGCAGGGCTGCCAACACCACCAGCACGATGGCCCAGAGCAGCGGGTTCGCCCAAGGCCGGGCGTGTTCGGTTCTGGCGGGGTTGATCGTCGGGTTCATCGCATGTCGGGCGTCTTCCTCGTTCAGGGGGTGGTGAATCCGCGGGCGTGACCGGGCGAGTTCCTCGCGCAATTCCTTCTTCAGGACGTCATCGTCGATCAGTTCGCTGAGGGCCTGTGCGGTTTTCCGGCGCCCGGTCTGCACGTAGAGGCTGCCGAGGACGAATTTGGCCGGTCCGTGGGTTGGGTCGATTTCCAGCGCCCGCTGCAGGGCTGCCTCTGCCGAGTTCATCTCGTTGAGGCGCATCTGGGCGATTCCCAGCGAGGTCCAGGCGGAGGGCGAATCGGGCAGTTGCTCGACGGCCGACCGCGCGACGCGCTCTCCATCGACGGCAGGACGCTGGGCGGCCATGAACAGCGCGTACTCCTCCAGCACGTCGTGGTTGCCGTTGGAGAGGTCCAGGGCGATCTCGAAGTGTTCCTGGGCTTCGGCGCGTCGGTTGAGCTGGTCGGCGCAGACCGCCAGCATGAAGTGGGCGGGGTAGAAATCCGGTTCGAGCGAGACCACCTTGTGGGCTTCGGAGGCGGCGTCGGCCAACTCGCTCAATTCGTAGAACACATTGGCACGGAACCAGCGGAACCGGCTTTGGTGGGGGTTCTCGCTGACCAGTTGGTCGGCGGCGGCCAGGGCGGCGACCAGGCGTCCCTCCTCCAGGGCGCGTTGGCCTTTCATCGCGATGTGCAGGATGGGGTTGTCCACGGGGAGCTCTCCCTGGAATCATAGCACAATCGCGCCCGCAGCCGAGGCGATTGTCGTCCTGCCGGGGCGGGGGATTTTCGCGTTTCCACGGCGGTGGGCGTGCAAAAGGGGGTTGCATTTCGGCGGCAATCTGGTATCACTGTCTGGATACCACTATGGCGGCGTAGCTCAGTTGGTTAGAGCGAGGGATTCATAAGCCCTAGGTCACTGGTTCGAGTCCAGTCGCCGCTATTGGGCGGGGCCCGCGGGGTTCCGCCTTGTTTTGACCCGTCCGGGCCACAGCCCCTCCGGACATCCGCCCCGAGCGGGTGGCAGCGCCGCACTTTTCGCTTGACCCCGGCGAGCCCTGCGGTAAGAATCTCATCCGCTACGGTGCATATGCCCGTAGTGCTGTATCTTCGTTATGATCTGTTGAGGAGAATGAGGCACATGACAACCTTGTCCACTCTTACGACGTTGTCCCAAAGCGTGACCGATGCAATCTTCACCTGGTGGAACGGATTGATGGTCCTTCTGATCATCGTCCTGATCATCTTCTACAAAGCCTACAAGAACCGACAGATGTAGTGGCCCGCACCGGGCTGGGCTGAGCAGGACGGTTTCCCCCAGAGATGGTGCTTGTTGTGCGCGCCGTCGGACGTGTCTGCTCATGTTCACATGACAATCAACCGTTTTCCGTATTCTCCGCAACCCGCGTTGGAGGGCCCGGTCGTTTATCGGCCGATGGCCTTCCTGCCCCAATGTAAGAGACTGCTCCACCATGGCCAAAGCTGATCCTGAAGTAGCCACACTCGCCCAGTTGTTCCGCATGCTCTCCGACCCCACACGCCTGCGGATCGTCCGCACCCTCGAAGAGGGCGAACGGAACGTCACGCAGCTCTGCCGGGAGCTGGAAACGCCCCAGCCGACGGTCTCGCGACACCTGTCCATCCTGCGGATGGGCGGCATCGTGGAGAACCGGCGGGAAGGCAAGGAGATCCACTACTCCATCGCCGACCACAAGCGAACGCCCTCCCAGCGAGCCATGTCCAACATGCTCGACGAGTCGGCGGCCATCCGGCTGGGACCCATCGTTCTGGGGATGAGCAAATAGCCCCCCGCGCCTGGGTCGATGCAAGGCGACATCCCGCGGCCCGATCCTTGCCAATCGGCCTGAAATCGCTATCCTGAACCATCATGGCCGGGGACACCATCAAGCCGATCTACGTGCTGTCGGGCAAAGACGCCTTCCTGCGCGACCAGCACCGCAACCAGCTCATCGAGCTGCTTACCGATGGGGCCGATCCGCAGACCTGCCTGGCGGTCTATGACGCGTCCGTCGAGCTTTCGACCGTGCTGGACGAGCTCCGAACCATGCCGTTTCTCGCGCCGCGGCGGGTGGTGATTCTTTCCGACGCCGATACGTTCCTCAACTCCGATACCCGCACAGCCCTGGAGAACTACCTCGAATCGCCCGCGCCCACCGGCGTGCTGATCCTCATCGTCGCCTCCTGGAAGACCAACACGCGCCTGCACAAAGTCGTCGCGAAGGTCGGTGAAATCCGCTCCTGCGAAGAGGTCAAGGACAACCAGGCGATGGGGCAGGTGCTGCAGTTCGCCCAGGATCGCGGCAAGCAGATCCATCGCAACGCCGCCGGACTGCTGGTGCAGTGGGTCGGTGCGGACCTGGCGTCGCTGAACAACGAGGTCGAAAAGCTCGCGCTCTACGTCGGGGAACGAAAGCAGATCACCGTCGAGGACGTCTCGACGATCGTCACCGCCTCGGCCGGTCCCGGCGCGTTCGACCTGACCAACGCCATCGCCGACGGCAAGACGGACAAAGCCCTCGAAGCGCTGGGCGGGCTTCTGAGCGTTCGCGGGGAAGAGTTCCGCACGCTGGGGCTGATCGGGTGGCACTTGCGGATGGCCCTGCGGGCGGCCGAGCTGGTCGCGAAAGGACGCACGCCCGACGACGCCTGCCGGGCTGCCCGCGTTCCCCCGTTCCGCAAGCGGGACTACATCAATCTCCTCCGACGCCGCAGCGCCGAGAAGCTCCGGGCCGACTTCCGCCGACTCATCGCCGCCGACCTCGCCCTCAAAAGTGGCGCCTCAGCGCCGGCAGCCATGCAGGACCTCGTGATCGCTCTGTGTAACTGAGTGGGCGTTGGCGGAATCCCTATCCCCAGCGATGCCATGGCAGGATGTGCATGCCTTCGCGGGCGTAGGTTTCATTTCCTCCGTAAACCACTGCTGCCTGCAGGTTCTGGTTACCGGACAGGGACCGCATATACTTCAGTCCATCCAGAAAGCTCGGGGAGAACGTCTGGGCCGATTTGATCTCGATTGCGGTCAGGCCCGGGCCATTCTCGATAAGTAAGTCCACCTCGTTGCCCGTGGAGTCTCGCCAGAAGTAGATATCCGGCTCCCAGCTGCGGTTCAGGAAGTTCTTGGTTGCCTCTGAGACCACCCACGACTCGAAGATGCCTCCCCGATTGGCATGGAGACGAAGGTCCTCGGGGGTACGGATCCGAAGGAGGTAACACAGCAGGCCCGTGTCCAGGAAGTAGAGCTTGGGCGACTTGATCAGCCGCTTGTTGAAGTTCCGATAGTGGGGTTGAATACGTTTGGCGATAAAGCTGGCTTCCAGGACTCCCAGCCACCGGCGCGCGGTGGAATGGGCTATCCCGCAGTCATTTCCCAGCGAGGTGAGGTCCAGCAGTTGACCAACCCGCCCCGCGCAGAGCCCGACGAACCGCCGGAACAGGTCGAGGTCGCCCACGTTGAGCACCTCTCGAACGTCCCGCTCGATGTAGGTCTGGTAGTAATTGGCCAGCCAGTCCTGGGGGGCCAAGCCGATGTCGTGGATTCGCGGATAGCCTCCCGCAAAGAGGGTCTCAAACAGATCGTGCCCATCGTCTGAGCCCCTCGGAAGCTCCTGACCGATGAGGCTGAGATCCATCATTGGCTCGCCCCACAATTCGGCGCGTGAAAAAGGCAACAGGTGAAGAACGGCACAGCGTCCCGCAAGCGACTGGCTGACGCGGTTGAGCAGAAGGAAGTTCTGCGAGCCGGTCAGAATGAACTGCCCCGCTTGCCCCGTTTCATCCACGATCACCTGCACATACGAGAAGAGGTCGGGCACCCGTTGGGCTTCGTCGATGGTTACCGGCCCCTCGAACTGCCCGAGAAACCCTCGCGGATCGTTGGTAGCGAACTCGCGCTGAACGGGATCCTCCAAGGTGACATAGCCGTTGCCGGGGAAGAGGGTGCGGACAAGAGTGGTCTTCCCGGACTGCCTCGGACCGGTTACGGTGACAACGGGGTAGCTCTCCGCAGCCTTTATGAGGCGCGGCTCGATGTGCCTGTGGATGAAACTCATGTCCTTGCAATATGAACATTCGATATTCAAATTGCAAGGAGATTTGTAAGACTGTTAAGAGATAGGGATTACGGATGTGCTGGCCTACGTGAATTCCCAAAGGTCGTCGGGGACGTTCGAGGAAGCGGGGGTGTCTTCGTCGTCTCGGCCGCTGTATTGGTCGCGGACGACGGTGGTCTCCGGCAGCGAGTTCACGAACGCCCTGCCGTAGGACTTGGTCGCAATGCGGTGGTCCAGTACCACCACGAAGCCCGTGTCATTCTGCGTGCGGATCAGTCGGCCGAACCCCTGCTTGAAGAGGATGACCGCCTCGGGCAGTTGGTAGTCGCCGAACGGGTTGCCCCCGCCCGATCGGATCGCGTCGATGCGGGCCTCGGTCAGCGGGGCGTCGGGCACGGCGAAGGGCAGCTTGGTGATAATCACGTTCTGCAGGGCCTCCCCGGCGACGTCCACGCCCTGCCAGAAGCTCATGGTCCCCAGCAGCACGCAGCGGGGGTTCTCCCGGAACTGGGCGAGCATCGCCGACCGCGACCGCGTGCGTCCCTGGACGAGCAGCTCGTAGCCTTCGTCGTGGCAGAAATCTTCCAGCTCATCGGCCAGCGATCGCAGCTGCGAGTAGCTGGTCAGCAGCACGAAGCATCGGCCTTGCGACTTGTCCACATAGTGCTTCACCGCGCCGGCTGCGGCGGGGATGAAGCCCGGGCTGTTGGGGTTGCCCAGTTGCGTCTCGATGTACAGCGTCGCCTGCCGGCGGAAGTCGAACGGGCTGGTCAGCAGCAGTTCGCGTCCTTCGTCTTCCAGGCCGAGGCGCGATCGGGCGTATTCAAAGCCCCGACTGCCTTGGCGCGAGGTCGCCAGCGTCGCGCTGGTCAGAACGGCTGAGTTGACCGAATCGAACAGCACGTCGCGGATGATCGGGGCGACGTTGATCGGCGAGGCCGACAGCGTCACCATCTCCCCGCTCCGCAGCGAGCGCGTCTCGACCCAGTAGGCCCAGTCCTCGTCCTCCTGGCGGATGAGCCTGTCGGTCTGGTCGGCCAATTCCCGCGCCCGCATCTCGTAGCCCAGCAATTCGGTGGCGACGGCTTCGCTGCGCAGGGGAAGGCGAAGTTCCACCAGGGCGGCCGCCACTTTCATCAGCGCCGGTGAAAGTTCGTTGAACACCACCTCCGGTTCGGTGATTCGCCCGTTGGATTTCACCGCCGGGGGCGAGACATCCCCCAGCGCCCGGAAGAAGCTCTCGGCGGCAGTGGACGCCTCATTGACCGCCCCGATGGCCTTGTCGGCTTCCATGGTCGCCAGGAGTCCGCGGTGGGTGCGGTCGTTGTAGAGCTCGCGCAGCAGGTAGCCCACAGCCGATGAGGACACGCTGAGGCCGAAATGCCCGCTGGCGACCTGCTCGAGGGTGTGGGCTTCGTCCAGGATCGCCAGGTCGTACTCGCCGATGATCCGGGCGGACGGAGTGGCGATGGCCAGGTCCGAGAAGAGCAGGGCGTGGTTGGCGACCACGATGTCGGCGTTCTTGAGTCGCTGGCGGGCGACGCGCACGAAGCATCGGTCGTGGTGGTTGCACTTGCCGCCCCGGCAGAGCCCGCTTTCGGAGCGGACTTTCGCCCAGACGCCCGGGTGCAGGTCGAACTCGATTTCCTGTTGCTCGCCGGTCTCGGTCTGCATGGCCCACTCGGCGACCTGCTGGAGTTGCTGGAGTTGCTCGGGCTGGCTGATGAGTTTGTCGCGCTGTTCGACGGTGCTGCTCAGGCGGCGCATGCAGACGTAGTTGCTGCGACCCTTTCCCAGAACCGCCCGGAACTCCAGCGGCAGGACCTTCGCCAGGAACGGCAGATCCTTGTGGATGAGCTGTTCCTGCAGGGCGATGGTATAGGTGGACACCACGACGCGTTGGTCTTCGTTGGCGGCCCGCAGGATGGCGGGAACGAGATAGGCGAAGCTCTTGCCCACGCCCGTACCCGCTTCCACCAGCAGGTGCTCGCAGTCGGCGAAGGCGCTCTCGACTGCGGCGGCCATCTCCATCTGCTCGGGGCGATACTCGAATGAGGGCATCGCCTGGGCGATCAGTCCGCCCGGTGCGAGAATGTCCTCCGCACTCAGCGTCATCGACTCACCGGCCCCGAGGTCGGCCTAACCTGGGCCGTGGGTTGCTCGAAATGGGTGACGAACTGGCGGATGAACAGGAACGACAGGCCGGCCATGCTGATGGCGATGAGTACCGCCAGCAGCGTGCAGACGCTTCGTCCCCGGACGATGCCTTTCTGCATCGAGGCGATGATGCGGTCCTTGGCGAGGGTGAGCATCGCCAGCAGGACAGCCATCGCCGTGGGCCAGATGCTGATCGAGTGGATCCCGCTGTAGATGAACCCGGCGCGGGACACTTCCCTGCCGCTCTGGAGGCGGTAGATCAGCTCACCCTCGGGCGTCTGGAGCACCATTCCGTTGACGGCCTCTCCGCCGATCAGGGCGTACATCATCGCGTACGCCAGGAAGTTCGCCAGCCCGACGAGGATGATCCACAGGCAGATTTTGGTGCGTTTGTCCATGTCGGGTCTCGCCGCCGCCGTCTGGTCGGGCAGCGGGGTCACTCTGCGCCGATCACGCCTTCCAGGGGCGAGGAGGCGGTGGCGTAGAGCTTGCGCGGAATTCGCCCCGCGCCGCGGGCCAGGGCGCCCGCTTCGATCGCCAGCCGCATCGCCTTGGCCATCGCGACCGGGTCGTCGGCCCCGGCGATGCCGGTGTTCAGCAGCACGCCGTCGGCACCGAGTTCCATCGCGAGGGTCACGTCGCTGGCGGTGCCCACCCCCGCGTCGACAATGATGGGGAACTCGGCGTCCTCTTCCTTGAGCTGTTCGAGGATGATGCGGATATTCCACGGGTTGAGAATACCCTGGCCGGACCCGATGGGCGCGCCGGCGGGCATGACGGCGTCGGCACCGGCGTCCTTGAGGCGCAGGGCCATGATCGGATCGTCCGAGGTGTAGCACAGGACGGTGAAGTCTTCCTTCTTGAGCGTTTCGAGGGCCTCCAGCGAACCGAGCGGATCGGGCAGGAGCGTCTTCTTGTCGCCGAGCACTTCGAGCTTCACCCACCCCGCGCCGGGGTTGTCCAGCCCTTCAAGCAGCTCGCGCCCCAGCCGGGCGGTACGCACCGCGTCGTCGGCAGTGAAACACCCGGCCGTGTTCGGCAGGAGGGTGTACTTGCCCGGATCGAGGAAGTCGAGAATGTTTCGGCCTTGCTCGTCGGTCATTCGCTCGCGGCGGACGGCGACGGTGACCACGTCGCAGCCGCTCTCGGCCAGCGCGTCGCGCATGAGCTCGTAGGTGGCGTATTTGCCGGTGCCCACGAAGAGGGGATTGTCGATCGTGAAACCGCCGATGGTCAGGGAGTTCATCTCAGTGTGCCTCTATTCCTTGTTGTTGTCATCGGGCCACAGGCCCATTTTCTGTACGTGTATGCGAAGGTGAACCAGGGCGAGCATCAGGATGGCCACCCCCGCGGCAATTCCTCCGGCGGCGGCCCCGTACCCGGGATGGTTGTCGGCTCCGGCGATCAGCCCGCCCATGCTCAGAAGTCCCACGATGATCAGTACCAGCAGCGAGAAGAACATGCCATGCATGCGTGTCATCCTTTCGGGTGTGCTCAGCCTCCGCCCACGAGCGTGACCACTTCCAAGTTGTCGCCCTCGCTCAGCGGCGTTTCGGCGTGCCGCGAGCGGGGGACGAGTTCCTTGTTTCGCTCGACGGCGACCTGCCGCGGCTGAAGGTTCATCTCCGCGATCAACTCGGCGACGGTGGCGTCGTCGGACAGCTCGCGGGTCTCTCCGTTCACGGTGATACGCATGGTTCGCTCCCAAAGGCCGACAGACCTCGCCGGCGGAAAGTCTGATTATAGAACCCTCGGCGCGACAGGGTCAAGGCGGGGACAGCAAACCGGTCCCGAGCGCCATCCGCCCCGCGCAGCCCGGCGGCGAGGCTGCTGTTTGGCCGATCAGCCTTCGCTGCCGGATTCGTCGCTGGTGGCCTTCTTCGCCTTCTTGGCGGCGGTCTTTTTGCGGGTGGTCTTCTTCCGCGTGGTTTTCTTCCGCTTGGCCTTCTTGGCGGCTTTGGGAGCGGCCTGGTCCCCCTCGGACGTCTCGGCTGACTTTTCGCCTTCGTCCTTCGGGGTGCTCTTCTTGCGCGTGGCCTTCTTGCGGGTGGTCTTCTTGCGCTTCTTCGGGGCGGGGGTGTCTTCGGATGTCTCGGACGTCTCAGCCGGGGCGGGCCTGGAGGGCTGGTCCTGTGGCGATTCCTCGCTACCGTCCTGCCTGCGGTCCTGCTGGTCGGACGAGTCGTTCTTCCCTTCCTGCTTCTGGTCGCCCGATTCGCCGGACTTCTTCCGCCCCCTGCCGCCACGACGCCCGCGACGACGCTTCTTCTTGCTGCCATCGCCCTGGTCGCCCTGTTGCTCTTTCTTCCTGTCGGCCTGCTCGGGTTGGCTGTCCTGTTTCGCCTGGTCCGAGCTGTCGCCGGAGTCGGGTTTGCGGTCCTTCTCGGACTGGTCGCCGGAATCGGGCTGCTGGTTTCGGTCCTGCTGGTTGTTGTCGGACTTCTTACGTCGTCGGCCTCCGCGTCGGCCTCGGCGGCGTTTCTTGTTGTTACCGTCGCCCTGGTTGCCCGGCTCGTCGGAGTCTTTCTGTGTCTGTTTGCGGTCGCTGGGCTCTTCGGAGTTCTGCCGGTCCTGGTTGTGGTCCTGTTGGTCCTTCTGGTCCTGCTGGTTGTTGTTCTTGTTGCGATGCTTCTTTCCGCCGCGTTTGCCGCGTCGTCGTTTCTTGCCGGGTTTGGAAGGCGCCTGGTCCTGCTGGTCCTCCTGGGAGGAGCGGGCTTCGGAGGCGGCTTCGGCGATGTCCTCCGCCTCGGCGTCCCGGGCGTCCTGGAGGGGTTGTCGCGACGGGGAGGAGACGGGGGGCTTGATCTGCTCGATGGGGGTGGTCTCGGGGGCCTGCTGGCGTCCCTTGCCGCGGGTTCCGGCATCCCAGCTGACCGTGCTGCCTCGGGCGTTGGTGCAGGTAACCTTCACTTCATGTCCGCTGAGCTCGGAGTTCGAGTGGACGATGATCCGCTTGCCGCTTTCCTGCTCCATGTGGGCGATGGCGACTCGCTGGTAGTTGGCGAGGTGATGGGCCGCCGCCGGTGTAACGTCCACCTGGATCTGGGCGACGTCTTCCACACTGATCGCACGTTGCAGGATGCGCATCACGATCAGCGACTGGGACTCGTCGGATTTGATCAGCCCCATCCCGTTGCAGTAGCTGCAGCGGTGATAGAGGCTGTCTTTGAGGCTCGGACGCACGCGCTGCCGGGTGAGTTCCAGCAGGCCGAACGCGCTCATGCGGAGGACCTTGGTCTTTGCGCGGTCCTCCTTGAGTCCGTCGCGGATGACCCGCTCGACCGATCGGCGATTCTTCTCGGAGCGCATGTCCACGAAGTCGATCACGATCACGCCGCCCAGGTCCCGCAGGCGCAACTGGCGGAGTACTTCCTCGGCCGCTTTTTCGTTGAGGCGTGTGGCGCTGGTTTCGGCGTCGGAATGAGCGCGGAACCGTCCGGAGTTGACGTCGATGGCCACCAGTGCCTCGGTCTGGTCGATCACCAGGGAACCGCCACACTTCAGCTCGACGCGGCGGGAGTAGATCTTCTCGATCTCCTCCTCCAGGCCGAACTCGTGGAAGAGGCCTTCCTTGCCGGTGTACTGCTCGATCTTATGTTTGGACCGCGGGACGGCCATCTCCAGGAATTCCTTCACCCGGAAACCCACTTCGGTGCTGTCGCAGATGATGCGATCCACGTCGGTGTTGTAGACATCGCGGATGGTACGGATCACCAGGTCGCTCTCGCGATAGAGCTCGCAGGGTGCCTTGGCCTTTTTGGCGTTCTGCTCGACGGTCTTCCACAGGCGCAGCAGGTATCGCAGGTCGCGCTGGAGGTCGCGTTTGGGGCGGTCCACCCCGGCGGTCCGCACGATGAATCCCATATCATCGGGCGTCTTGAGCTCGCCGAGGATTTTCTTCGCGCGGCCTCGGGCGTCATCGTCCTCGATCTTTCGCGAAACGCCCAGTTTGCTCATCCCGGGCATCATCACCAGCAGCCGACCCGGGATGGAGAGGTAGGTCGTCAGCGTCGGGCCCTTCGTGCCGATGCCCTCCTTGGTCATCTGGACGACCACCTCCTGGCCGCGCTGGAGGCACTTCTGGATCGGCGGGCGCGAGCGATGCGGACGTTTGCGTCCGACGGCTTCGGTTTCCTTCGTTTCTTTCTTCCCGAAGTACTTCGGATGCAGGTCGGAGATGTGCAGGAACCCGTTCTTGGGCCCGCCGAAGTCCACGAACGCCGCCTGGATGGACGGCTCGACATTGACGACTCGGCCTTTGTAGATGTTCCCGACGTGCGAGGCGCTGGAGGCCCGCTCGATGTACAGTTCTTCCAGTTGCCCGTCGGCGAGGATCGCGATACGGCATTCCTGCGACTCGACGGTGTTGATCAGCATCTCTTTTTTCATGTGGTTGGTCCTGTTTCGAACCGGCCACGTGTGTCACGGCGTGTAGGCGTCAGGACGCGTAGCGCACATCGGTGCGGACAACTCGTGCGAGGTCTCCCCGCGGGTCGAGCCCGAGGGTGTCGAGTATCTCGGCCGGCCTGGCCCAACGCTGCTGTTGCGGTGCGAGCGTCAGTGTCAGCCGATCGGACTCGACGGTGAGATCTTCCACGAGGGGTTTGATGTCCACGGTGCGGGGTTTCTTTCCGCGTCGACCCGTCCGGGCCGACCCCCGCTGGTGAAGCCATTGGTCCTGCTCGCCGAGCTGTTCGATCCGCTCGCGAAGGCGCGCGGCCTGCTCGGGGCGGAGGGTCAGCCGATATTGCATGCGAATGGGCTGAGGGGCACTGGCCCCACTCGGGCGAAGCGTCGCGCCGACGAATCGCATGCCCCGCGGGGCAGTGGCGTTCAGTCGGTCGCAGATGGTTTCACCGTCGAGGGGTGTCTGTCCGTCCTCGTCCAGGGCGACCACCAGCAGGTCGCACTCACTGGCGACGCCCACGGGTCGTGGACACGCCAGAGAGAAGACCGGGCGGGGGTTGAATCCCTGGGAGTAGTGGACGGGCAGGCAGGCCCGGGCCATCGTTCGTTGGACCGCGCGCATCGTGTCATGATGCGATGCGAAGCGCAGGTCCCCCGTGATGGTCATGGAAATCGCCCAACGCTGTGACAAACGCGATGGTTCCTTTCTTTGCGAATACAGCGGTCGTGTTCTGTCTGGCCGACGGCACCGTGCCATCGGTGTTGTATCCGGACCGGCCGGCGCTGTTGGGCGCATCGGCCGGGTTCGTCTTTCGCTTGTTCGGTCGCCTCAGTCGGCCAGTGCTTCAGGGAGCACCCGGCGCGTTTCGGCGCGCAGAAAATTGATGGTCTCTTTGTCCATATCGAAGGTCATCACGCGTCGGGCGACCCGGACGCATTCTTCGAGGGTTACCGAGCGGATGATCTTCTTGACTTCGGGGATCGCCGGCGGCGTCGCCGAGAACGTCCGCAGACCCATGCCCAGAAGCAGCATGGTGTACATCGGGTCGCCGGCCATCTCGCCGCACATGCTCACCGCCACCTGGTTCTGCTCGCCGGAGCGGATGATCTGCTTGATCAGTCGCAGCACGGCCGGGTGGGCCGCCGAGAACAGCGAGGCAACCTTCTCGTTGCCCCGGTCCACCGCGAGCGTGTATTGCACCAGGTCGTTCGTGCCGATCGAGAAAAAGTCCACCTCGCGAACGAACGCGTCGCACTGCAGGGCCGCCGAGGGGGTTTCGACCATCATCCCGATCGGGATGTCGCCACGATGGTCCACGCCTTCCTCTTCCAGGTCCTCCGAGACGTCCCGGACGATCGTCTTGGCTTGGCGCAGCTCCATGAGATTGGTAATCAGCGGGAAGAGCATCGACACGTCGGCGTCGACGCTGGCCTGCAGAATAGCCCGGATCTGCGTCTTGAACATGTCCAGGTTCTGCAGGCAGTAGCGGATCGATCGGCAACCCAGGAACGGGTTGCGCTCGGGAACGCGGGCACGGGCCTGGGTGTATTTGTCGGCTCCGAGGTCCACCGTGCGGATCACCACAGGTCGATCGCCGCAGGCATCGATCACTTCGCGGTACGCGCGGATATGGTCCTTCTCGGTCGGTTCGCTGTCCGAGCCGAGGTAGAGGAACTCGGTGCGGTAGAGCCCCACGCCCTGACCCCCTTTTTCCAGAACGGTATTGACCTCGGCGGGGAACTCGATGTTGCCCACCAGCCTGGCCTCGTGGCCGTCGCGGGTGATGGCCGGCAGGTCGCGCAGCGAATCGAGGCTGTGGACGAACTCCACCTGCTGGCGGGCGAAGTTCTTGTATTCTTCCAGCGTGCGGTTGTCGGGGTTGATCACGACCACGCCGCGGTTTCCGTCGATAATGACGGTATCGCCGGCGGAGGCTTCGGAGGTCACGTCGTTGAGCCCGACGATAGCCGGGATGCCCAGTGCCTTGGCGACGATGGCGGTGTGGGACGTCGGGCCGCCGGCGTCGATGGCGAGCCCGGCGATGTGTTTGCGATCCATCCCCGCCGTCTGGGAGGGGGTCAGGTCGTGGGCGAGCACGCAGATGTCCCGCGTGAGGTGCGAGAGGCTTTGGCGCTGCTGGCCGGTGAGGTTGCGCAGGAGGCGCTTCTCGATGTCGTAGACGTCCTTGACGCGGTCGGCGAAGTGCTGGGGCATCGCCAGGAATTCCTTGGCGTATCCCCGCAGGACGGTGGCGACGGCGTATTCGGCGGCAACGTGGCCGTTGAGAATGGTATCGGCGAACTTCTTGTCCAGGACCTTGTCGTCCAGCAGGCCGAGGTGGAAATCGAAGATGCTGGCGGTTTCCTTGCCGATCCGCTCGACGGCGCGTTTCTGGAGGTCCAGGATTTCCTTTTTGGACACGGAGAGGGCCCGACGGAGCCTTGCAAGCTCCGCTTGGGCATGATCCACCGGCACGTGCCGCTGGGGGATGTCGAATTCTTCGGCATCGACCACAATCGCCGGGGCGATAGCCACCCCGGGCGAAACGCCGATGCCCTTTTTGGTCTTCATTCGCTGCTCATCCGTGAACCTTGGCGGGTCGTTTCCGGTGGGGCAGTGACAGGGGCGACCCGGGGGGTCACTCCTCGCCGAACCCTTCTTCGACCAGCGCCGCCAGTGCCTCTACGGACTCCTCGGCATCCTCGCCATTCGCGGTGAGTTTGAGGACCGTTCCCTTGGTCGCCGCCAGTCGCATCACGGACATGATGCTCTTGGCGTCCACCGCGAGGGTTCCGTTGGACACCTCGATCTTGCTGTTGTATTTGTTCGCCAACTCCACGAACTGCATCGCCGGTCGGGCGTGCAGGCCGTACTTGTTGACGATGGTTACCTCTTGTTCGACGGAAGCCAAAATGGAGTATCCGAAAGGGCGGCAATAAAACGGGAATCCGCAGCGGTCAGCCCAACTCGTCCGCTTCGTGGACCAACTCCACGATCGCTTCCCGGGTTTCGCTCTGTCGCAGGAACTTGCGGAACATGTCTCTCTGGACGTGCTTGAAGATGGTCTCCATCGCCTGGAGGTGCTCGTCGGGGTTGTCCGGGCTGCTCAGCAGCAGAATCACCGAGTACACCGGCTTGGAGTCCAGTGCGGCAAAGTCGAGTCCTTCGCTCGATCGTCCGATCGTCCCGATGGGCTTCTTGATTCCCTTGAGCTTCGTATGCGGAAGGGCAACGCCCTTTCCGATGCCCGTGGTCGCCTGCTTCTCACGCGACAGGACCGCCTCGGCGATATCCGGGGCGCTCTTTTTGGAAATTGCCCCGGAGGCGGCGAGCGATTCGACCAGTTCGAGAATCGCCTCGTCGCGCGTGGTGGCCTTCAGTTCCGGTACGATCGCGTCGGCGACCATGATATCCGATAGCTTCATCTGTTGCTCCTGCAGTCTTATCCGGTTCTCTGCCGGCATTCGGCAGACCGCACAGTGTAGCCGATGCCCCCCGACCCTGCCAATGGGCAAATCGGGAGAATTCCCGACCTGGCCGAGCGAGATTCGCCCGAAAACAAGCAAATTCTCCCAGACCCGTCCGCCCCGGACGAGGGATGAACGCCGCCTGGCTGTGGACTCGGCCGTCGCCGGGTCAGGCTTCGCCCATCTCGGAGATCTCCCGGTGGGACGGTCCCTTGTGGTCCCGCACCTTGTCCTTGTGCCGACGAAGCTGCTGCGAAATCTTGTCGATGCACTGGTCCACCGCGGCGTACATGTCCTTGTCGCGGTGAGAGGCGACAAAGGTGTGCTTATGGCCCGCCTGAACGATGACTTCCACCGTCGGCTGATCGGCTTCGATGTCCAGAACCACCTCGATCGACTGGACCCGGTCAAAATACCGAGGCAACTTGCCGGCCTTGGCTTCGACGTAGTCCTTGATCGCATCGGATGATTCCATGTGCCGAGTCTTGACGGTTACGTTCATGGTGTCTCCTTGCTTGAATGTACAGGCGCCGCAAGGCGTTCCTGCAGCGATACTGTCCCATCGGATTCGATGGGACGCTGATTGAGCGGCAAGATCACGCCCCCGCTGACGGTGAACTTCAACGCCTCGTCGATCGTGATCGGCAGCTCAATCGCCTCTTTACGCTTCACTGTAATAGTATAGCCGGTCACCGGCGTGGGGCTGGTGGGGATAAATACCGTCACCATCTCCTCACCCACGTGCCGACAGATGGTCGTCATGCCCTCGGACGTCAATAACCCCAGCGACCATATGCCTTTGCGAGGGTACTCCACCGCCACAACGCCCGAGAAAGCGACCTGCCGCTCCGAGAGCAGGAAGTCGGTCACCTGCTTGATGTGCGGGTAGATCAGCTTGATGACCGGGGTCTTCAGAAGGGCGGTCTCGGTGAGGTTCCATACGCCCCGTCCCAGGAACGACGCGACGAACCGCCCGAAGATGTAAATCCCGACGATCGCCAGAACAAACCCGATCCACCAGAGATAGTAGGTCGACCAGATCGCGTCCAGCCGCGCGTACGCCTGTCGCCAAGCGAGGTTCGGGTCGGCCGGGTCGCTGGAAAGCACCTGGATCCAGGCGAGGATGCTCATCACGCCGATGTTGATATGACGCCCGGCGAGATCCTGAATCTTCGAGAAAATCCACACGATCAGCGCCACGGTGATTACCGTCGGCAGGACGGCGGCTAACCCCCTGAAGAAAAATCGTTTGAAGTCGGAAACGAATGTCTCAGCCACGAATCGGGCTCCTTCCGATGTCCCGTCGCCACGTCCCGCGATCCTCGCCGCGACGTCCCAACCCCG
>JBKHCL010000202.1:0-2896 GCA_046541875.1 Phycisphaerae bacterium
CCCCCAGGGAGCCGCCATGCCCGACTCACCGCATATCGTGCTTCGTATTGGTGTTACAACCGATTATCTCCGCGACATCATCACCGGCGTGGTGAACTACTCCCGCGGAAGCGACTGGATTTACTCCGAGGAGCCCTGGCGGCGACGGCTTAGCGGCACGCCCCTGCCCGACCGCTGCGACGGAGTGATCGTCAGTTGGCAGAACTACGAGGACATCGAACAGGCCTGCCGGCGCGGCTTGGCTGTGGTCTGCGTGACCGGGGCCAAGACATCCGAACCCGTCCCCCGTGTGATCCCCGACAACGTCGAGATCGGCCGCCGGGCGGCGGAGTATCTGCTGGGAAAGGGGTTCCGCACGCTGGGTTACGTCGGCGAGGGCAACGTACACTGGTCGGCCTTGCGGGAGGAGGGGTTCTGCGCAGCCGCCCGGGCCGCGGGAGCGGAATGCCTCACCCGAACACATGCCCGCAAAGACAACCTGCCGCCGCTGGGCGAATGGCTGGGAACCATGGACGGTCCGGTCGGCCTGCTGGGGGGCAACGACTCGGTGGCTGTCAATTGCCTGCAATTCTGCCGGGACGCGCAACTGCGCGTGCCCGAGGACGTCGCCATCCTGGGCGTGGACGACAGCCCCCTGATCTGCGAGTTCGCCCGGCCGACGCTGTCCAGTGTGGATGCTCGCCCGCAGCGGGTGGGCTACGAAGCCGCCGCCCTGCTGGACCGCCTGCTGCACGGGGAGCCCGCTCCCAAAGGCGATCAGCTCATCGAGCCCGGACAGATCATCGAACGCGGCTCGACGGACATGCTGGCGATGGCCGACCGCACGCTGGCTGAGGCAATCCGCGCCGTTCGGGCCGGGGCCCTCAGCGGACAGTGCCTCAAGGAGATCCTCGCCGAGATCCCCATGAGCCGCAGTTCCATCGAGCGGGGCTTCAAGGACACCCTCGGGCGAACGCCGGGAGCCGAGCTGCGCCGCGTGCGATTGGAGAACGCCCGTACCTTGCTGCGGGAGACGGACCTGCCCATCAAGCGGGTCGCGGGGCGGTGCGGGTTTTCCACGCAGCGGCACCTGTCCGACGCGTTTGTCCAAAAATTCGGCCGGCGCCCGACGGACTACCGCGCGTCGCTACATCGATAGCCGCAGGCGGACCAGCAAACCGCACGCGCGCACGCCTTGCCGGCGACGCGCCCAACAATCCGCCTTGATATTGGGGCGATCCGGTGTATTGTGATGGATTGGAACGGACAATTGGCCCGCAATCGCCTATCGCCTGGACCACAGGGGCGAACTCCCCACGGGCCTGAACCACGAGCGGCGAACGTCGCATAGAATGAAGGCTTATAACTGATGCGCATACTGCTGATTCAGCCGGACTTCCAATCGAGCCTGGCCGGGTTCCGACGGGCGGCCATGCCCGAACCACTGGGCCTGGAAATGCTGGCCGCCGTCGCCGGTGAACACGAGGTGCGCATCCTCGACATGCGACTCGACGGCGACCTCGACGCCGCCTTCAACGAGTTCTCGCCCGACCTGGTCGGCGTGACGGCCCTGACGCCGGAAGTCTACGCCGCACACGACGTCCTGCGCCATGTCCGCCAACTGAGCAGCGAAACATTCACGTTCGTCGGCGGTCACCACGCCACGCTCCTGCCGCAGGACTTCCATCAGCCCTTCGTGGACGCGATCGTCCCCGGTGAGGGCGAGATCATCTTCCCCCGGCTGCTGGCTGAGTTGGCAAAGGGCCCGGACCTCTCCGGCGTGCCCGGGCTCATCCGGCGGGGCAGCGACGGGACGTTCATCACCAACCCCGGCGGCCCGGACGATCTGGACATGGACGCCCTGCCGCTTCCACGTCGCGATCTGACAGCCCCCTACCGCGACGAGTACTTCTTCCTGTTCGACAAGCCCGACAGTTCGGTGGCCACGGGCCGGGGTTGTCCGTATCGCTGCAACTTCTGCTCGGTGTGGAAATTCTACGAAGGTCGAACGAGGCAGATGTCCGCCGACCGTGTCGTCCGCGAGGTGGCCGGCATCGAGACCGATCACATCACTTTCGTGGACGATAATTTCCTGATGAACTATCGGCGCGAGAACGAGATCGCCGATCGCATCAAGGCCGAGGGAATCCGCAAACGCTACAGCATGGAATGTCGCACCGATTCCATCGTCCGCCACCCGGAACTGGTCGAAAAGTGGGTGGACATCGGCCTCTACGCCGTGCTGCTGGGGCTGGAGGGCTCGGACCGCACGCTCAAAAGCGTCAACAAGAAGAACTCCGCGGACGTGAACAACGAGGCCATCCGTATCCTCCAGGACCTCGGCGTGATCATCTGGGGAGCGTTCATCGCCGATCCCGGCTGGGACGTTGCCGACTTCCAGGATCTCCGGGAGTACGTCAGCCGTCACCACATCACCCACACCCAGTTCACCGTGCTGACTCCCCTGCCCGGCAGCGAGCTGTGGCGCGACCGCTACGACGAGCTGATCACCCACGATTACACCTGCTACGATTGCCTCCACTCGGTGCTGCCCACCAAGCTGCCGCGCGATGAGTTCTACCAGCAGTTCGCCAAGCTCTACCACCAGAACGACCTCACGCCGTACTACGAACTCGTCTCCGACGGCAAGCTCACCATCGACGACTGCCGACGCGGCAAGGCCATGCTGGACGAGATGTCCGAATGGACCAACTACATTCCCGGCGACCCGGTTCTCAGCCAACTCTCAGCCGACGAATTCCCCAGCCAACGCAAAGGCCACTTCACCAGCGATACGGGCTCTGCCATAGGCGAAGCAAACCAGTAAAAACCCCTCAAGCCATCGCCTGCCATCGACCGCCCTGATGCTCCGCCCCTGGCCTGCGTAGCTTCAGCGTAGCGGGCTGACCAGCCTCGC
>JBKHCL010000203.1:0-2855 GCA_046541875.1 Phycisphaerae bacterium
TTTTCTCCCACTGGGGAAGCCATCCACAATACTCCCGGGAGCGGGGTCTGTCAATCGACTCGCGCGAGCGTGAATCGCCGCGTGTCGCTGTCGACGTGCTCGATTTCGACCCGCCAGCGGGGGTGGGGCAGGTGGTCCCCGGCGCGGGACGCCCATTCGATGACGGCGACCCCTGTTTCGAGCATTTCATCGAAGCCCAGGTCATCCAGTTCCTCGGCGGGCGAGTCCATGCGATAGAGGTCCAGGTGGTAGACCGGCACCCGCGCGGGGTACTCGTGAACGAGCACGTAAGTGGGGCTGGAGACCAGTCGTTCGTCGGCCAGGCCCAGCCCCAGGGCGATGCCCCGGGTGAGCACCGTCTTGCCTGCCCCCAGCAGGCCATCGAGCGTGACGACGTCGCCGACGCCGAGTCGCGCCGCCAGCCGCTTTCCCAGTTCGATGGTCTCTTCGGGCGAGTGGGTGGTGAAGGTCTCGTGGCTCACGTGGTATGCTCCCAGCCGGTGGGTTCGAGCGGTTGGCAGCTTCCGTCGGGGTGAATCAACAGCCGTTCGCGGGCGGCGGTCAGCTCGCCGATGCGGGTAAGGGGCGTCTCGAACGGAGGATCGGCCAGCAGGGCGTCGATCCGGCCGGGGGGAAGGGCGATGAGCAGTTCGTAGTCTTCTCCGTCGGTCAGGGCAGCCGTCAGTGGATCGTCGGCCTGCACGTCGGGGGCAATGGGGATCGCCTCGGCGTTCACGCGGGCCCCGACGCCCGAGGCTTCGCACAGTCGCCCCAGGTCGGTCGCCAATCCGTCGGAGAGGTCCATCATCGCTGTCGGTCGGCAGCACTCGGCCAAGGCCCGCGCCTCGGCGATGCGCGGCGTGAAGTGGAGGTGACGCTGCCCTTTCCACGCCCCGCCCAGCGTTCCGGTCACCGCCAGCACGTCGCCCGGCTGGCCGGTGGACCGCAACACAGGCCCGCCCGCGGCCGCCAGGGCGAACACCGTGACGGACACCACCAGGGGCTGATCCCAGCCGGCCACGTCGCCGCCCACCAGCGGACAGCCCATCGCGTCGCCGATCTCGCGAAGGCCCCGATAAATCGCCTCGACGTCGTCCTGCTCCGTGCCCCGCGGCAGCGAGACGGTGGCGGTGGCGCCGATCGGTCGGGCTCCCATCGCGGCGATGTCCGAGAGGTTCCGGGCCATCGCCTTCCTGCCGGCGGCTGCGTACCCCGCCTCGGCCACGACGATATGCACCCCGTCGAGGACCTGGTCGGTCGTGACGACCAACTGCTCGCCCCCGACGGTGAGCACGGCACAGTCATCCCCCGGGCCCACCTGCACGTGTGGTGAATCGCCGAGGGGCTGACGGGCGACCCAGGATAGGAACTCCGACTCGCGCATTATCCGTCCAGCACCCGCTTCCAGTGCGTCAGTTGCTCGGTGAGTTGATCGGCTCCGCCGGCGCCGGTCGGCTTGTAGTGTTTCACGACGTTCTCGGCTCCGAGGAACTCGTAGACATCCTCGCCGAAGGCATCGCCGGCGGCCTGCAGCGTCTCGATGGGGAGCTCCGCCAGTGCCTTCCCGGCGTTTTCCGCCTGTGCGACGAGCTGGCCGACCACGTGGTGGGCGGTGCGGAAGGGCACGCCGCGCGCGGTGAGATACTCCGCCAGCGCCGTGGCGTCCAGGAAGCCCTCGCCCAGCGAGGAGGCGATGTGCTCGCCGCGAAGCTGGGTGCTGTCGGCGATGCCGGCGGCTACGGTGAGCGCCTGGGACATCGCGTCCACGGCGGGGATGGCGAATCGTTTGTCGTCCTGCAGATCGCGGTTGTACGCCAGGGGCAGGCCCTTGAGCAGCGTGAGCATGCCCGTGAGGTGCCCGATGGCGGTGGCGCTCTTGCCCCGGATGAGTTCGAGTGTGTCGGCGTTCTTCTTCTGGGGCATCATCGAGCTGGACGTGCAGAACGCGTCGGAAAGCTCCAGGAAGGCGAACTCCGTGGAGGAGTAAATGATCCAGTCCTCAGCCCATCGCGAGAGGTGCCCTCCCAGCGTCGCGCAGGCGAACAGCAGCTCGGCGAGGAAGTCCCGGTCGCTGGTGGCGTCGATGCTGTTGCCGGCCACGCCGTCGAAGCCGAGCAGCTCGGCGGTCCTCGCGCGGTCCAGGGGCAGCGAGGTACCGGCCACCGCGCCGCTGCCCAATGGGCAGATGTTGATGCGCTTCCGCGCGTCGATGAGGCGATCGTGGTCGCGCTGTAGCATTTCGACGTACGCCAGTACGGCATGGCCGGCGACGATGGGCTGGGCCCGCTGCAGGTGCGTGTAGGCGGGCATGACGGTCGACCCGGCGCGCTCGGCGAAGCCCACCCACGCCCGCTGAAGGGTGCGGATCTGTCCGGCGAGCAGGTCCACCGCGTCGCGCGCCCAGAGGCGCAGATCGGTGGCGATCTGGTCGTTTCGGCTTCGTCCGGTGTGCAGCTTTCGCCCGGCGTCGCCGGTGCGCTCGATCAGTGCCCGCTCGATGGCCATGTGGATGTCTTCGAGTTCGATGGGCAGCTCGAGGCGGTCGGCCCGGAGGTCGTCGGCGATGCTGTTGAGTCCGGCGGTGATTTCTTCGAGTTCGTCGGTGGAGATCAACCCGACCTCATTGAGCATGGTCGCGTGAGCGATCGATCCGGCGATATCGTACGGCCAGAGGGCGACGTCCACGTCCAGGCTCGCCACGAAGCGCGAGGTGTTCTCGTCGGTGTCGGCGGTCAGTCGGCCTTGCCAGGATTTGCTTGATTCGCCGGGGGGTGGGGTGGACGCCATTCGATGCTCCTTTCGGCCGAATGGTAGATCGACGGCGCGCGGGTGTCAATCCCGCCCCGCACCCGGCG
>JBKHCL010000204.1:0-2833 GCA_046541875.1 Phycisphaerae bacterium
GATAAAACGCGTCCCGTAGCACGGCCTTCCAGGCCGTGTTTCCATGGGCTGGAAGCCCATGCCACGAAAAACTCTTTGAGGGAGATAGAGATACCACTCCGGTTCCATCGGCGGAAAGGGCGACCCGGTAGGGTTGGCGAGCCCTCGGGCAAGTTCCGGGAATCGCTCGTTTCCAATGGGATGTTGGTTCCGGTGAGTCTGCCGCTCTCGATGGATCAAGAGGGCTTGCCGACGCAATCGCGCCAACCCTTCCGCCGGCAAACCACCTCGGTTCTTCGAATACCACACCCTCGCGCGAACAAGGCGTATCTCCATGTTTTGAATCGCCGGGCCCGATCCCGGTGGTTCGCCAGCCCTACAAGCCCCCACCGTCAGGTGGGGGATAGCCCGTAGGGCCCGCAACTTGTTGCGGGCGAGATAACTGAACGGGGCAAGCAGGGCGAAGCGAGCCACGGACCGCCCTGCCACCCATTCCTGTCGCACACTTCCGGCCGTCGGCGGAAGATTTTGGGTTGCATTCAGCCGACAAATCGCTATTTTGAGGGACTACACTTTTGAATGAGCGCGCGTAGCTCAATGGATAGAGCATTGGTCTACGGAACCAAAGGTTGCAGGTTCGAGTCCTGCCGCGCGTGGTCGCGAAAAGGCCCGCCCCTCCGGCGGGCTTTTTTCGTGCGCGAGGCCGATCACGCCCGGCTCTCGTGGCGGTATTCCACCGGCGTCAGCCCGGTCTCGCGCTTGATGACGTACGAAAGACGCGACGGATAGCTGAACCCGCTGCGCTCGCAGATCTCGGGCATCGCCAGGTCGGTGTTCACCAGCAGGTCCTTGGCCCGTTCGACGCGCACCCGGCTGATTTCCTGCAGAATCGTGCGTCCCAGCATGCGACGGAAGGCGGCCTCCAGCGTGCGACGCGACGCCCGCGCGTGGCGAACCACAGCCGGCACGTCGATGTCCTCCTCGCAGGCGCGGGTGCGGATGAATTCCACCGCGCGGGCCACGGAAGGGTCGGCGATCGCCAACGTGTCGGTCGATTGGCGAACCACCACCTTGCGAGGTTGGACCAGGATCGGATCGACCGGTGCTTCTTCCCCCGCGAGCATCCGGTCCAGCAGACTCGCCGCCTCGAACCCGATCTGACAGGCGCCATGGTCGATGCTGCTCAGCGGCGGACTGGCCATCCGGCAGAGGTGCTCGTCGTCGTCGACACCCAGAACCGCCACCTGCTCGGGCACCGCAATGCCCAGATCGCGGCAGACGTTGACCACCGTGACGGCCGACCAGTCCTCCGCCGCCAACACGCCCACCGGCGAGGGAAGCCCCAACAACCATTCCTCCAGCCGCCAAGGCTCTCCCGGGGCGGGTGAATAGTGGTGAACCCGCGCACCGACCTTCTCCGCGAGGTTCTCGAACCCCGCCAACCGACGCGAGACGTAGTAAAGCTGCGACGAGGCGAAGTAGGCCAGCTCCGCAAAGCCCAGGTTGGTGAGATACTCCCCCGCCAGTCGGCCGACCGCTTCGTTGTCGGCGATGACGGTGGGAACCGGGCCGGGTCGATATACGCCGGTAATGGCGATCACGGGAATGTCCATCGCCGCAGCCCGGGCAAAATCCTCCTCGGTGCGGATCTCGGCGATGACCCCCGCGATGTGCTCGGGAACCTCCTTCGGAAGACCGGCCCGGCGGGTGAACTCGAACTCCCAGCAGCGCTCGCGCTCGGCGAAGTCGAGAATACCCTCCACGATCCGTCGGCCATAGGCGGCGTACGTCTCGACGCGGATCAGGATGTGTCGGTATCTCGTTCCCGGCGCGGGGTCGATGGGTTTCGGCATGGATGGGCTCCATAAAAGGGCAGGGTGCGGACGATTTTGTCTTGCGCAATTGTAGAAAAGAAATACGCAAACCATCAAGGCAAATCGGTGGAATGCCATATAATCACATTGTCGAAAAGGGAGTGTTTCCCATTCGGCCCGTTGCGATCGGCAACGGAAACACCTCTGTGTAACGGGGTACTGAACACCAACTCTAGAGGAGGCAAAAGATGAAAAGGACACTTTTGACAGCACTGGTCGCACTGCTGGCGATCACGGCATCCGCCCAGGCGGGGATTCTGCTGAACCTCACCGATACCGTCCATTTCACCGACGGCGATGCTGAGGCGAGTGAAAGCCCCGGCATCCAGGTCGGCAGTGTTGCCGGCGACAACTGGAACCAGATCAACAGCGGATCAGTGGGCTCGATCGTGGACGACGCCGGTGCCTCGACCGGTGTGACTGTTGACGTCGGAGCCACCACCGGAACGACCCTTGATTATGACACGAACCCGAACTTCAACGATCTGGGCCTCGCCTTTGACGGTGGAATCTACGCTGGCAACGCGCAAAGCGCGATCTTCACCGGAGGCCAGGATAGCGATTCGAAGTCGGGTATTCGCGTTGCCGGCCTGGACGCCGGACTGTACACGATCTACGTGACGGCGAAGAATACGAACAACGATGGCGAAGCTAATGGCACCGATGCCTACGACATCTTTTACGGGACGGTCGCCAGCGATTCGGGCGACACCGACTTCTCCGGGTTCGACAGTGCCTCGATGACCAACGCGAGCACCGACTGGGATGACGAAGGTGACGTACAGGCTCCCGATCCGACCAGTTGGATCGCGGGCGACAACTACGTGGCGTTCGACGTGGACGTTGCCGCCGGACAGGACCTGGTGATCGTTTCGGACGGTACCAATACCGACGAGGACCGGGGCTTCCTGAACACGGTTGAGATCGTCCCCGAGCCGGCGACGATGAGTCTGCTGGCGATCGGCGGGCTCGGTGCCCTG
>JBKHCL010000022.1:0-39903 GCA_046541875.1 Phycisphaerae bacterium
ACTCCGGCGGCGCAATATAGACAACATGCCAGATCGCGAGAACAAAGACGATCGCGCCCGCGAACTTCGCCGTTCACTCCAGCAGGGCGACCTCGATGGGGCCCGTCGGATTCTCGGCTCGGCGAAGGGAGAGCGGTGTTTCGCGTCGCGCCCCACGCCCTCGCAGCCGGTTCCGAACGCCCCCCATTCGCTGCAGGCCGTCTGGGGGGGTGAGGAGGTCCTTGTCTCGACCTCACGCGGGCAGGTGCCCTGCTGGCGGAGCGAGCCGGAGGCCGTGGAAATCGACCCCGCCGCGGGGGAGATCGGGTCGCTGCTGGCCTCGTGCATGAAGGGCGGAGGCGAACGCTTCGACGAGCTTCGCGCCTCGCCCGGACTGTGTCATCTCGCCGACGCCGCCGAGGAGCAGGTGGTCTTCCTGCGAAGTCATTCGGTCGGCGGCAAGAGCGGCATGACGGCAGCCATCAGCAAGGCGATCAGCCGGGACGGGGTGATTCACGTAACCCAGCACGTGGCCCGATCGCCCCGGGAAGAACCGGGCGTCCTGCAGCTGTTCGCCGACGCGTGCGAGTGGGCCGGCGTGGTGGTCATGTTCGGCGGCCGAAGCGACTCACCAAAATCGCTGCAGCGTCGCATGAAATCGGCCGGTCTGGACGAGCCCTGGGGCATCCCCCCGGTGATGCTCGTACGGGATGACTGCAAGGCGATGTGGGGTGACGAAATGCCACGATTCGGCCTGCGCGTGATCGAACAGATGGGCCTGGGGCGCTCGCGGCCGGGCGGGTTCCCGCCGTCGGTTCTGGGACGGGTGGTGAAACGATTCCACGAGACCGGCGACGCTCGCGCGATAGCCAAGCTCCTGCGCCGCAGCGTGTGCGACCTGCTGGTGCTCATCGAGACGTGCTGCTTCCTGCTGACCGGCCGAGGGCCCGTCGGCGCGTATTAAGGCAGCGCAACCCAACGCCCCGGCCCGCTCGGCCGAGGCGTTTGAGATGCGGGCGCGATCGCCGGGGACTACTTCAGCGGCGTGAATACCAGGACGGCCGGTTCGTCTTCGGAATCGTTACAGTTGCTCCGATCGATGATCGCGAGGTACTTCCAGGCGTTTTTGGCGGGTACGTCCTCGCCGACCTGCACGTGAATGATCGCGGCGAACGTGTCGCTGCGGACGGTCACGAGGTTGGCGACCGCGTTGTAGAGCTCGTCGCGGGCGGCGATGAAGTCCGGATGCTGCACGAGTGTCCGGACGGCTGCGTTGCTCGACGGGTCGGTCGTGGAGGGGTCCCACCCCAGCCGCGTGCTCATGTAATGCGCCAGCGGAACGGCCAGCTCGCCCGGCGTCCGGAAGCCTTCCAGCGGCTGGTCCTTGCGGAGGTCGGGCATGTAGGTCTCGTGGGTTGCCCGCTGGGCTGCGCGGTAGTCCAGAATCGCCTGGGCAATGTCCGATGGGGAGACGGCGAAGCTCTTGCCGTCCATCGTCACCGACTCCGGCCAAGGGAGGTTCTCCAGAACCGCTCTGGGAGCGGTGTTGATGTTGATCAGCCCGTACGCCCGGCGGTCGTCGTCGGTGCGTGTGAGGTCGCCTTGGTGCATGGCGAAAAACTCGCCCAGCAGGCAGCCCAGCGGCACGCGCGGATAGGTGTTTGGCTGAACGGCGATATCCGTGGGGTAGAAGCTCGGTCGGCCGCGACCTGGGATGTCCTTGAAGTCCACCGCGTCGCGGTCCTCGCTGAGGATTGTCTTGCTGAAGGGCGTGTGGGTCGAGCCCTCCTTCTGCGGGCCGGTCATGTAGACCCGGGCCATCTCGGCGAGGCTGCGCATTTCGTTCTGGCCGAAGTTGCCCACGTCGACGATGGGCACGGAGTTCAGGGCGTCGGAGTCTTTGAGATCCTCGCTGGTGAGGTTGTTGTCCTCGCCCAGCCGATGGGTCTTGTCGGCAGTGTACGCCTTGTAGACGGCCAGGTTGTAGCGGGCGCGGTCGAGGTTGTCATCACGGCGGATGCACTTGGTCACTTCCGGGTCGGTCCGGATGTCCGTACCGGCGTACTCCAGGTCGTCTCCGCTGACCTGGTCGACGATCACCTCGCCGCGGAAGAGCTGAATCGCGTCGCTCTGGTCGAACCGCAGCTTGGGGTCGTCCACCTCGAACCAGCCGGTGGTGTCCAGGCCGGTGTCGTCCTCCCGGTCGGTTTTGTTGCCGGTGTAACTGCCGCCTTCCACGAAGCTGTAAAGCACGGCCTTCTTGCCGGCTCCGATCGCCTTGGCGGGAAGGTCCACGTCGTCGCTTCCGACCACGATTTGATACTCGTTGAGGTTGATCGTCTCCCCGGTCGGGTTGAGCACCTCGATGGCGAATCCGGCGATGTGGTCGTCGGCGTTCGGGGCGGATTCCGGCTTGTGGGAGGCGTAGGCCTCGGTAATCACCAATCGCTGCTTGAGCCCCCACGCCGTCAGGTCCCCGGAGGTGAATTTCCACGGGGCGTCTGTTTCGCCCTTGGAGGAGTACGCCCAGAGATTGGCGGTGAGGCAGGCTGCAAGACGATCGCGCTGGGTGTCGTTCTTGCCGTACTCGATGGAATACAACAGTCTGCGAATCTGCGTGTTCACATCTTTGCGTTTTTCTTCCGTGCTCAGGTCAATGGTCAGCGGTGCGTCGCCCCTCAGTTGCGGCCGGCGCATCAAACGGCGCGAACAGCTGTAGGTCGTCAGCAGCGAGCGGGCGGTGTTGGAGAGATTCACACCCGCCCCGTCGAGTTCGTCGACCAGCCGACCGGTCTCGGTCATCGCCTTGTTCTCGTAATACCGCAGGTACATCTCGTCGCTGACGGAGAAGGGCTGATACTTGTCGTCGCTGGGTTTGAGCAGTCGCGACGCGCCGCGGACGTAGTATTCCAGGAGGTTCGGAGCCGCCGGCCAATTGTTCACGTCCGTGCGGGCCATGTGGATGCGGCGGTAGGCGGCGGTCCCGAGGATGCCTTCCAGGTCGTACAGCGTCGCCGCGGCCGGGATGACGACGTCCGAAGGTGGTGGGTCATCTACCTTGTGGGGGCTGATGGTCCCGCCGGTGTTGATGCACGCCCGTCCGGCGAGGTCGATCACCTTGACGGCCATCCAGTATTGCTCACCGGTGGAGCTGACCGATTGCGATTTTCGCAGCCAGGCGTCGTCACTCCCGTCGGCGTCGACGTCGATGGCGGTTGCGGATTCATTGGGGTCCAGGGAGTGCAGCAACGAGAAAAGCCTTTTCGACTCATCGGTGTGCGACAGATACAGGTCGGGGCGGGGCTGCAACGTCCACCGCGCATCGTCATCCATCGGCCGGGCAAATTCGCCGTACGCCAGCACAGGGATTGCTTCGGTGTCCAGGCCGGCCCGGGAGTAGGGTCCGTTGTTGCCGATGTGCAGGTCGTTCTTGAGCATCTCCGTGAGTCGCATCACCACGCCGCCGGCGACCTGCGACGACTGGTTCCGCGTGATGACGGCCCGTGAACTCTTGGCGTTCAGGTGCGAGACCAGCAGGAATGTCGTTCCGAGCATCACCAGGATCGCCAGCAGTCCGATGGTGAGCATCAGGGCCGATCCGCGTTTTCTATGGTTTGTGTACATCGCTGCATCCTTCCCGGGAATTACTTCCCAATGGTGCAGATGACTTCGTATTCGTTGCCTTCGCTTTCCGCACGGTCGGCGTCGGGAAGGGCAACGTCTTTGAGAGTAAATGTCAGCTTCACCGCGACAGGCCAGTTTGTCTGGTTCTCATTCGTCCACAGGGCGCGGTAGTGTTCATCCGTGCTGCCGACGGTGTATTCGATGTCCGGGTCGTTCGCCTCCGACCCGGGCCCGTACCACTTGAGCCCGTCCGAATCGCGTGTTCCGTCGGTCCAGCGGATTTTCAACTCCGTGCATCCCGGTGCCAGCGCCTGCCATAGTTCGTGCAGGTCGGCCTGTTGCTGGATGGGAATGGTTACCGACGAGGGCGCCTGGCCGATGGCGTATTCGACGTACTCATCGACGCTGTTCGTGCCGCCTCCGCCCGGGTCCTCGCGTGGCAGGACAGTCAACTCCGAGAGGTCCCAGTTCTGCATGTCCCCGTCGGAGAGGCCCCTGTCGTTGAGCACCCAGCCTTGGCGGAAGAGTGTCTGCTCGTCCATGCCGTCGGTGTCGCACAGCCCGATGGTCACGACCGAGCCACCGCCGGTGTTCGGCGAAGTGACGCTCTCGGCCAGCCCGGCCTGGGTGAGGATGAGCATATCGCCGGAGCTGGTCTCGGCGATGCACATAAAGCCGCTCTGGGTCACGCGGCGCAGGTCGGCCCGCAGGATCTGCGAAAGGGCGGTGGCTGTGGTGTTCTTGCGCATGTGCGAGTTGGATACCGTCACGACTCGCTGGCTGGTCGAGAGGATCATGCTGAATGAGAGAATCAGCATCGCCAGGATGGCCACCGCGACCAGCAGCTCGATGAGCGTGAGCCCCCGGGCGCCGGTTCGCGTGAATCGGGATGTCGTCAATGCCTCATGCATGGGATCTCGCTCATTTCTCCGGAAGCGCTGTCCGGATCGTGTAGGCAGCCAGGCCCGTGGGGGCGATTATGTTGTTACCACTTTCTACGATGACCCAGGCCTTGACGGCCTCGGAAGTGCTCTCCATCCGCGTTCGAAGAATCGCCTTCTTGCTCTCGATTCCCTCAATGGACGACAGTTCGCCGGTGTCCGCGCGAATCAGCGGCGAGTCCGGCAGCACGCCGGCTGGGATCCCGGAGGCCCGGGACGCGTCGTTGTGATCCGAGATATTCACATTGTTGGCCTTCTTGAGCTCCACGCTGTTGCCGGGGTTGTTGAGCTTGTAGGAGACGATGGTCAACTGGTAGTCGTTCTCGTCGCCGATGTGCTTTGCCAGCACGCAGTAGCCGTAGCGGCTGGTACGATCGCCGTCCGAATCGACCGATCCGGCGGGATAGGTTCTCTCGGCCAATTCGAGCTTGTCGGTGACGTCCTCCAGTTCGTCCGACCCGCCGATGGGGTTGCCCGGATCGTGTCGCAACGCGGTGATCGCCACCGACGCTCCATTCTCGCAGATGATGGTTCCCACCACGCTGCGGAAGGACTGGTTGTTGTACTGCATCGCCGTGGCAAACAGGCCGGCCGACATCGTCAGTCCGTAGGCGATGATGCCCAGCGCGATCATCAGCTCCGACAGCGTGAACCCGCCGCCTCGCGTCGACCGTCTCGAATTGGTTCTGAGTCGCTTGCTCATGGGTCAGTCCAGTGGGAACAGTTGTCCCGTGTGTATGTTGATTGGCAGAAGAATCGCGTTGCGGTTGATGTAGTTGCCCTTGTCGTTGGCCGAGTCGAACTGCTTGTAGTTGAACATGCAGATGGCGGCTGTGCCGTACTCGGCGTCCTGCGTTCCGCCGGCGTCGGGGCTGGTGCGGTTGGTCGTCCACAGGCGTGTGCGGGCGCCGCTGGAGGTCACCAGGTCGCTGCCGGGCGAGAGGCGGATTTCCCGGCCCTGCACGCTGCGAACGAGTCGGCCGTTGGGGGAGAAGACGATGGTCATCGTCGTGAAGCTCTTGGGGCTTTTGTAGTCGAACTCACCGTCGCCGCCGGCGAAGATCTGGCTCTTCTCGTTGGACAGGTCGCCGAAGGCGAGATTCCCCGGAACGCGTTCGGGCTTGGACTCCGGAGCGATGTCGAAATTCGCCTGCGAGGTGTCCATGCTCTCCAGCATGACCAGCGAGGTGAAGCAGACGCCCTCCAGGTCCGGGTTTCGATCGGCGTCGGCCATCTGGATGTGTACCCCGGCGTAGGTTCCGTTCCGCATCGCCAGCGAGCGGGCGGCGCGGATCTGCGCGGAGATCAGGTTGTACGATTGTTTGTCCGCACCGGCCGACAGCAGGGCGGAAATGCTCGGCAGGGCGATGCCCGCCGCCAGGACGATCACGCCCAGCACGACCATCATTTCCACCATGGTAAACGCCCCGCGGGTTGTCTTACGTCGTGTGTGCATCGTACACCTCGTATATAAGGTCAGCGGTCCGAGCGGATATCGTCGTGGCCGTACTCGTCGCCCTCGCTGCCGAACCGGCGGTCCGGCCCGGGCGAGATCAGCACGGGCGTGCCGCCGAATCCGCCGTCGCGGTCGTACTTCATTTCCTCGCCGAACCCGTCGAGGAGCTTATTATTCTCCCCGCCCATATTCTCGCCGCTCAACTTGTTGAGAATCGCCGAGGCCTTGTCGCTCTTGTAAAGCTTGGTCATCAGTTCGCCCGTATCATTGGCCTGCGGGGCGGCGCTGTTGGGGTCCTCCTCCTGGTAGGCCTGGATGGCACGGATTACGATCGCCATCGCCGCCTGGGTTTCCTTCTTGGCGGCGGAATCGGTCACGTACCGACCGACGTTTACGATCAGCGCCACGATCAGCGCCATGATGAACATCACCACCAGCAGCTCGATCAGCGTAAAGCCATCCCGGCGGCGTCGGCTTGGCGTTGCGGGTTGTCCTGGGGCTGCAAAACGCATGGCGCGTCTCCTGCTGTTGGCCTGCCTATTCGGGCAGGAAGTTGGTGATATCGTCGGTGGTCACGTCGTCGCGGTAGGCGGTCTCGTCGCCGTCGGGACCTGCCGACCACAAAAAGAAGTCGTGGCGGAAATAGTCGCCGTCGCTGTCCTTGAAGTACGAATCGCCCGGCCCGTCGCCCTCGAAGCGGGTGTAGTTGATCGTGTTCTCGAACTCGTCGACAAACACCAAACCGCCCCTCTTCTTGTTGCCCGCATTTTCCTTCTTCAGCCGAACCTTCTCGGGGTCCACGTATGGGCCGACCGAGCGCTTGCCCGCCTTCATCCGGAAGCCATAGCCCTCAACCCCGTCGTCGCCCATCAAGATGCCTTCGCGACTCACCGTAGCCGAATCATCCGGCTTGCCGTCGTTGCCGATGTCCGGAAAGTAGCCCAGCAGACACTGCACGAGCATCTTGGCCCCGTTCCAATTTTCCGGGCATTGCCAGGCGTCCATCTCATGGTCGTCGTCCGGGGGAAACTCGCCCCAGTCGTCGCGATAGAGCTTACAGCCGGCCTCGAGGTTGTTGATGGCCGCCTTCGAAGCATTTACGGCGACCTGGTTGCGGATCTGTAAAATCGTCGGCAGGACAATGCCCGCCAGCAGGACGATCACCGAGATCACCACCAGCATCTCCACGAGGGTGAATCCCCGGCGGATGCGTCGCCCGATCGGTCTGTCGTTGCGGTCTGTGATGTGCATGGTCAGCCTCCCACGTTGCCGTTGGTGACGTCGTCGGCGGTGAAGTACAGGCGGTCGGCCCCCGCGCTGAGAAGCAGATACGGGCCGCCGCCGCTGACATCTCCGAAGCTCCCGTCACTGTTTTCGTCTGTGACCAGCTCGTCGTTGTCGGACGCCTTGAAGTTCCCCTCACCCAGGCGGGAGGGGTAGTAGAGAATCGGCATCGGCGTGGGCAGCCCGTCGGACAGCACGTTCTCGACCGTGTCCCCCTCCTCGACCTCGTAATCGAACAGGATCCCCCCGCTGAAATCGGCGTACTCCGTCGAGGCAGGGAAGACCTCGCTGCCGTCGTCCTTGGTCTTGGTGAACAGCGCCCGCGCCAGCAATTCGCTGCCGGTCATCTCGTCGTTGTCCAGCGGGGCGGGGTTGACCTGCCCGGGGTAGTGGTTGTTGTTGACCTTGTACCACAGGTCCACGCTTCGGCTGAGGGATTCCAGCCGAACCTTCGCCTCGGTCTGCTGCATGGTCTTCAGCACCGACTGGACGGTGGGCACGAGGATGCCCATCAGCAGCGTGATGATCACGATGACCACCAAGAGTTCCACGAGCGTGAATCCTCGCGGCCGACCGTTTCGCCGTCGTCTCTGTTCGATCCATAGCCTCATGGCGTCTAGTCCTTCTTCCAACTGGTTACGTCGTCGGTGGTGAAGAACACGCGGTCCTCGCCGGCAGCTATGAAGATGTACTTCCCGTCGCCGTGGGGGATCCCCGTCTTGTCGTTCCGCACCATCTTGTCGAGGTTGCCTTCCTTGTTGGTCAGCAGGGAGCTGTTCTGCCCTTCGCTGAACTGCTTTACGCTGCCGGGCCGATCCGGATGCGCGGGCCAATAGCAGATCGCCATCGGCCTGGGGAACCCGTCCATCGGCGCCCACTTCTTGCCCACTTCATTGCCCGTCTCGTCCAGCAGGTTCTCCGGGGGGTTCCCGACGTAGGCGTCTTCCGGCTCCCAGCCGCTGCCGAACGGGTTGTCTTCCTTCGGCGTGAACAGGTATCGCACGAGCATCTGGCTGGCGGTGTCGGTCGACCAGTTGCCCCAGTTTTTCTGCCCCGGGTACACGCCGTTGTCGGCGTGGTACTGCTGGGCGCCTTTGTCCAGAACGGCCATGTGGGCTGTGGTCCTGGTGCGATACCCCTGGGAGGAGATCGACTGGACTGTGGGAATCAGGATCCCGGCCAGCAGGCCGATAATCGCGATGACCACCAGCAGCTCGATCAGCGTGAAACCACCTCTGGCCGCCGTGGTCCCGGCCGGTTGGCGTTGTTGAGGACTCTGAAGCATGTTCGGCGTCCTTCCTGTTACGACATCTGTTGGAGCAGTTTCACCATGGGCATGAACAGCGCGATGACGATGAAGCCGACGATCACGCCCAGGACGATAATCAGCACCGGTTCCAGCAACGATGTCATCGAGCTGACCAGCACTTCGACTTCGTCCTCGTAGGTGTCGGCGACCTTCTCGAGCATCTGGTCCAACTCGCCGGTTTCCTCGCCGACGTCGATCATGTTCACCACCATGGGGTCCACGATTTTCGCCTGCCGTAACGGCTGGGCGAAACTCTCGCCCTCGCGGATGCCATCGTGTACTTTCACCATGGCCTTAGAAAACACCGCATTGCCGGCCGTCTCACGCGTAATGTTCAGCGCGTCGAGAATCGGCACGCCCGCATGCAGCAGCGTGCCCAGCGTGCGCGAGAACCGCGCCACGGAGGTCTTGTTGACGATCGAGCCCAGCAGCGGCACGTGCAGCTTCATGCTGTCCACGATGTGCCGCCCGCCCTCGCTCATCCGCATCAGTTTGAAGATCAGGAAAACCAACACCGGTGAACCGAGGATGATCGCCCAGCCGCCGCTTTGCACCCAGGCGCTGATATCCAGCAGGCTTTGCGTGATGGCCGGCAGATCGGCCCCCTCATCCTTGAAGACTTCCTTGAACGACGGAACCACAAAATACAGCAGGCCGACCACGATCAAGATCGCGAAGGTAATCACCGCGATCGGATAGATCATCGCCCCGACAACCTTGCGCTTCAGGGCCATCGACTGCTCCATGAAGTCGGCCAGGCGGTTGAGCACGACGTCCAGCACACCGCCGACCTCGCCGGCGTGTACCATGTTCATGTACAGGCGGTCGAACGTCTTGGGGTGTCGCGCGAGCGCTTCGGTCAGCGAACTGCCGCCTTCGACGTCCTCGGCCACCAGGCGAACAGCCACCCGCATCATGCCCGGTTTCTGCTGCTGCTCGAGAATCCGCAGACTCCGCAGGATCGGCAGGCCGGCGTTGATCAGCGTGGAGAGCTGCCGCGTGAACTGCGTCAACAGCTTCTGCGAGACCCGACCGGCCTGCTTCATGCCCCGACCACCGCCGCCACCGCCACCACCGCCGCCGGCGGAAGCCCCGCCCTGCGAGCGCTTTCCGCCGGCCTTCTCTTTGATCTTCGTGGGGAAGTTGCCCATCGCCCGTACCTTTGCGATGGCCTCCTCGGACGATGTGGCGTCCACCTCGCCCTTGACGGGTTGGCCGACACTGTTCATTGCTTCATATTGGAACGTCGCCATCGTTTACTCCTTGTGGCCATGGGCCACAGTCCATGATCCAGCCGGGGACTGAGAGCCCCCGATCAGCCCGCTTCCTCGAATATGGTCTGTCCGACGACTTCCTCGATCGTCGTCATTCCGTCGTATATCGCCAGCAAACCGCTCTCACGCAGCGTCCGCATGCCGCGTTTGCGGGCAGCGTCGCGAATGGCGCCGGTACTGCTGCGGTCCATCACCAGCTCGCGCAGCGTGTCGTCCAGTACCATGATCTCGTAAATCGCCACTCGACCGCTGTAGCCGGTGCCCCGGCAGTAATCACAGCCGGCACCGTGGTAGAAGGTCCTCCCGGAGGTGTCTTCCGGCGTGAGGCCCAGTTCCATGAGCATGTCTTCGGTGGGGTGGAACTCCTCGCGGCAGCGGGGGCAGATCTGTCGCACCAGCCGCTGTGCGACGATCGCCTCCAGCGTCGCGGTCACCAGGTACGGTTCGAGACCCAGGTCCAGCAGACGCGCGATCGACGACGGGGCATCGTTGGTGTGCAGTGTCGTAAGCACCAGGTGACCGGTGAGCGAGGCGTGGACGGAAATCTCGGCTGTCTCCAGGTCGCGAATCTCTCCGACCAGCACGATGTCCGGGTCCTGACGAAGGAACGATCGGAGGCTCTTGGCGAAGGTCAGGCCCACGTCCTCGTTGATGGGCACCTGCACGAGCCCGTCGATGTCGTATTCGACCGGATCCTCGCTGGTGAGAATCTTCACGCCCACGTCGTTCAACTCGCTCAGGGCGGAGTACAGCGTGGTCGTCTTGCCCGACCCGGTCGGACCGGTGACGATCAGAATACCGTGAGGCCGACTGATCAACTGCCGGAAGATCCGCAGGTCGTCCTCGCGGAATCCCAGTCGTTCCAGGTCCAGCGAGACGTTCGAGCGGTCCAGCACACGCATTACGACGCTCTCGCCGAACATTGTCGGCAGCACCGCCACACGCAGATCGACCGGTCGACCGTTGACGACCAGTTCGATTCGTCCGTCCTGCGGCAGGCGGCGTTCGGCGATGTTGAGGTTCGCCATGACCTTGATGCGCGAGCTGACGGCCATCGCGATCGAACGGGGCGGGGGGAGCATCTCGTAGAGCAGTCCGTCGATGCGGTATCGCATCTTGAACTCGTCCTCGAACGGCTCGAAGTGAATGTCCGACGCCCGGTTGCGGATGGCCTCCAGGAGCACCATGTTCACCAGACGCTTGACCGGATTGCTCTCGGCCGCCTCCTTGATGGTGTCCAGGTCGATGCTCTCGCCGCGATTCTCCAGGGCAGAGTACGTCTCATTGCCGGCCATCTCGTTGAGAATGTCACCGAGCGTTTCCGGCTCGACGTCGTAGTACTTCTTCAGGGCACCTTCGAGCTGTTCCGGGTCGGTGATCCGGGCCGAGACGCGGAACCCCATCAGCGTCTGGAGGTCGTCGATGGCGTGGAAGTTGTCGGCAGTGCCCACCACGATCGTCAGGCGATTGGCGTCCTCGTCGTAGTCGACCGGTACGATTTTGTAGGTATTGGCCATCTGGGCGGGAATCTGCGAGAGAACCTCGTCGGGAATCTCATGGTTCTCCAGCGACTGAAATTCCATGCCAACCTGGTAGCCCAGGCCCAATCCAAGCGCGTTTTCCTCGACATATCCCATGTCCACGAGGATCTGCCCGATGGGCCCGCCGCGTTGCTTCTGGAGTTCGAGGGCTTCGTGGACCTGGTCGCGGGTGACCTCTCCGAGCTTGACGAGGATTCGGCCGATGGGTCGGCCCCTCAGTTGCTGAATGTCGACGGTTGTGGGGTTGTGATTCATCGGCTTACTTCCTCAACTGCATGTCTTCGGCGGGTTGCTGCTGCTGAGATCCCTGCTGGGTGCCCTGGATCCGTCCGGCCCGGAGATTCTTGATCTTCTCCTGCAGGTCGCCCGGGTTGGTCGCCTGGTCGATCGCCTCTTTGTCCTCCACCTTGTCTTCGGAGACCAGTTGGAAGAGATGGTCGTCCAGCAACTGCATTCCCAGCTTCTTGCCCGTCTGGATCGAGGAGGGAATCCGGAAGACCTTGTTCTCGCGGATCAGGTTCGAGATGGCGTTGGTCACCACCATGAACTCGAAGGCAGCGATGCGTCCTTTGCGCTCTTTCATCGGCAGCAGGGCCTGGCAGAGCGTGGCGATCATACTCTCCGAGAGCATCACGCGGATCTGCTCCTGCTGGTCCACCGGGAACTGGTCGATCAGGCGGGTGACCGTACGGTGGGCACTGGTGGTGTGCAGGGTTCCGAACACCAGGTGGCCGGTCTCGGCGGCACGCATCGCGGCCTGGGTGGTCTCGAGGTCGCGAAGCTCGCCGACCAGAATCACGTCCGGGTCCTGACGCAGCACGCGACGAAGACCCTCGTCGAAGCTCGGAACGTCCACGCCCACCTCGCGCTGGTTCACCAACGATTTGTTGTGGTTGTGGTAGTATTCGATCGGGTCTTCGACCGTGACGATGTGGCGGTCGAAGTTCTTGTTGATGTAGTCGATCATCGTCGCCAGCGTGGTCGTCTTGCCCGAGCCGGTCGGGCCCGTGACCAGGAACAACCCGCGAGGACGACGGCAGAGACTCTTGATGATCGGGGGCAGGCCGATCTCCTCGAAGGTGAAGATCTTGGAGGGAATCAGGCGGAGGGTGAGTGCGATGTTGCCCTTCTGGCGGAATACCGCGGTACGGAATCGGCCGGCCTTGCCGTATTGAAACCCGAAGTCCGTGCTGCCTTGCTCCTGGAGTTCCTGCTGGCTGAGCTCCGGTGTGATCGCCTTCATCAGCGAGACCGTGTCTTCCGGCTCGAGGACTTTCGTCTCCAGCGGCCGAAGCCGGCCATGCAATCGCAGCGTAGGGGGGCGCCCGACCGTCAGGTGCAGGTCGCTGGCGCCTCGCTTGATGCATGTCTCCAGCAGTCGATCAATATGAATCGTTGCCATAGGACTCTTCCTCTGCTCGAATTATTGGGCTTGCGCAAAGACAGGAAAAGGCGGAGCAATACCGCCGCCGCCTGCCAGAGCTGGTATCTGCTGTATAAAAAAGGCATTACGGGCTAATGTCCCGGAATGCCTATTCCTCCCTGTAATCCGAGGCCTGCGTGATGCGAACCAGTTCCTCGGGTGTTGTGACCCCGGCCCGGATCTTGCGTTTGCCGTCCTCCAGAAGCGACCGCATGCCCGCTGCCCGCGCAGCAGCCCGCAGCTCCGTAACCGGGGCCTGCCTGAAGGAAAGCTCACGGATGGGACCGGTCATTTCCATCAGCTCGAAAATGCCCTGTCGGCCGCGATATCCTGAGCCGTTACACTGGTTGCAACCTCTTCCCCGCTTGAAGTTTGTGTTCGCAATCTCGTCTTCGCGGAACCCCAGCAGCTTCAGCACGCGAGGGTCGGGGTCGGGGTGCTCTTCCTTGCACTCTTCGCAGATCACACGCACCAGCCTCTGCCCCATCACCGCCTGGATACTGCTGGCCACCAGGAAGGGCTTCACGCCCATGTCAATCAGACGGGCGATTGCGGACGGCGCATCGTTCGTGTGGAGCGTACTGAAAACCAAGTGTCCAGTAAGTGCAGCCTGAACGGCCACCTCAGCCACGTCATAGTCTCGAATTTCACCCACGAGAATGATATTCGGGGCCTGTCGCAGCATGGCACGCAGAATCCGTGCGAACGACAATCCGATGCCATCGTTCACCTGGCACTGGTTGATGCCGGTGAAGTTGTACTCGACCGGGTCCTCGGCAGTGATGATTTTGCGGTCGGGGCGGTTGAGTTCCTGAAGGGCCGAGTAGAGCGTGGTCGTCTTGCCCGATCCGGTTGGGCCGGTGACCAGGAAGATCCCGTTCGGCCGTTTGATGATCCGCATGAAGGTCTGGTAGGAATCGTTCTCAAAACCAAGGGCCTCCAGGCCGATCTCAGCCGACTCGCGACGCAGAATACGCAGCACGATACTCTCGCCGTGATAGCTGGGCAGGCAGGAGACGCGGAAGTCGATGTCCGTCCCTTCCACGGGCATCTTGATTCGCCCGTCCTGCGGAACGCGTTTGACGGCCAGGTCCAGCCCGGCGAGAATTTTCAGGCGGTTGATCACCGCGCCCTGCATTCGTTTGGGGATATTGTCCCGCTCGGAGCAGACGCCATCCACGCGGTAGCGCACTCTCACCCGGTTGGCCATGGGCTCGATGTGGATGTCCGAGGCCCGGATATTGACCGCCTCGGAGATGATCATCGTCACCAGGCGGATGATGGGGGCGGCGCTTTCGTCCAGCGCCTCGTCTCCGGACTGCTCGATGATGGCTTCTTCGGTGGATCGCTCTTCGATGTCCTCGATCGTCTTGTCGATGCTGACATCCGACCGGAGGTAGTTCTCGATGTAGTTCCGCATTCGGCTGCGGGACGCCAGGCAGCATTCCAGTTCCGCATTCAGCCGAAACCGCAGCATGTCCAGCGTTTCGAGGTCCAGCGGGTCGGTAATGACCACCTTGATGCGATCCTCGGTCTTCTCCAGCGGCAGCACGAGGTGCTTTCGGATCAGATCGTCGGGGATGATCTCCATCTCCGAGGGGACCATCACGTTCTGGTCGAGATCGATGTACTCCATGTCGTACTGTCTCGCCAGCGCCTTGGTGATGTCTTCCTCATCCGCCAGTCCGAGTTCCACCAGGGCTTCGCCGATCCTGAGATGCTGCTGCTGGGCGTGCTGAAGGGCCTCGTCGATGCCGGGCTGAGTTACCACGCCCCATTCGACCAGGATTTCCCCCAGCCGCTTCCGCTGCTTTCGTGCCATATCGAACGCCACATGCTTGAGGTGTCAGGTGTGTCGACGGCCCCGATCGGGAACCGTCGATATGCCCGCCGCACCGTGCGTCGGGGTTGGCTTCGGCACGGGTTGCCCTGTGCCGGGGCCGTTGTGGGGGCGGGTGACAACCAGTTGGTCTTGCACGGGCCGCACAGATACGGCGTTTGTGCTGCTGCCCGCACCACAATGCCACTGAAGCATCCTGAGTTTACCCAATCTTGCCGAACAGCGTCAAGAACGCTTTGCCGCCCGCGTCGCGACATCGGCATTCTCGGCCGAGAAATTACTCACCGGGAAATACTCAAACGATTCGCCCGGTTGGTCCGACGTGTACTAGGTACGATGGTCGGGGAGCAGGGCAAGACCGCAGCCCCGCCAATGACAGGGAGATCCACACATGTTCCAGATCCCAGAGCGCCACAGCACCGTCGGACGGGAAGTTCTCGGCGGGCTGACCACCTTCACGGCCATGAGCTACATCATCTTCGTTCAGGTGAGCTTCCTGTCCGGGCCGTCGGTGGGCATGGATCCCGGCGGGGTGATGATGGCGACCTGCCTGGCCTCGGCGATTGCATGCATCCTCATGGGCCTCTGGGCCAACTACCCCATCGGGTTGGCCCCGGGAATGGGAGAGAACGTCTACTTCGCCTTCACGCTCGTGCCCCTGATGGCCACCTGGGGTTACGGTGCCGGCTGGAAGATGGCCTTGGCGCTGACCGCCACCGCGGGGGCGGTGTTCCTGCTGCTGTCGCTGGTGAACTTCCGCGCCCGCCTGCTCAACGCGATCCCTGACAGTCTCAAAAGCGGAATCGCCGCGGGGATCGGACTGTTCATCGCCGTCGTCGGGCTGAACATGGGCAACGTCGTGGCGAAAAACCCCTACGGGCCGATGACCTCGCTGGTGGGCTTCCGCGACAACCCCGCCGCCTGGTTGACGCTGGCGGGGCTGGCGATCATCATGATGCTCACCGCCTTCCGCGTTCGCGGGGCGATTCTTCTGGGCATTCTCTCCACCACAGCCATCGCCATGCTCTGGGGGCACACCCAGGGGCAGGTGCCCGTCGCCATGCCCACCGGCCTGACCAAGACCGCCGGCGGATTCATCGGCGGGTTCGCCTCGCTCTACCAGGGCCTCTCCGAGCACTGGGTGGAGATCCTCACCGCACTGTTCATCCTGCTGTTCATGGACCTCTTCGATACGGTCGGCACGCTGGTGGGCGTTTCTCAGCGGGCCGGGCTCATGCAGGACGGCAAGCTGCCCCGGGCGGAGCGTGCATTGGCTGCCGATGCGGGCGGCACGCTGGCCGGGTCCGTGCTGGGGACCTCGACCGTTACGAGCTACATCGAGTCGATCACCGGCGTGCAGGCCGGTGCGCGAACCGGCTTGGCCGCCATCGTGGTGGGCATCTGCATGCTCGCAGCGATGTTCTTCCGTCCGTTGGTGGAAATGGTCATCGGGGACTTCACCGTTACCGTCGCCGGCAGCGAGGTCCGGAAATTCCCGACGATCGCCCCGGCCCTGATCGTCGTCGGCGCCCTGATGATGCGGGCCATGCGAGACATCGAGTGGGATGAGATCACCGAGTCCATCCCGGCCTTCCTGACGATGATCACCATCCCGCTGGCCTACAGCATCGCCGACGGAATCGCGATTGGTTTCATCGCCTACGCGGCGGGCAAGCTGCTGGCCGGTCGCCCCAGGGAGTGTCCGCTGCTGGTGTACTTCTTTGCGATCCTGCTGAGTCTCCGTTTCCTCCTGCCCGGGATCAACGGCTGAGCAGGGGGGCGTGAACCCGGCGTCGGGTGACCGCTCTTCGCCGGGCGTTATTCCGCGGCGGGGTTTGCTTCCTTCGGGGCGCCGAGAGGTTGGCGAATGGTGATCGATCGGCCGTGGCGCTTGAGAACCATGGTGACGGTACGCAGAGCACCGGCCTGGCGGACGGCGGCAAACAGGGCGGCGGTGTTGGCAATTGTCTTGCCGTTGAACTTTTCAATCACGTCGCCCACGCGGATCCGGCCGGCCGTCCTGGCGGCGCCGCCCTTGACCAGGCCCACGACCTCACAGCCCTTGGTGGTGTCCCGCACGCTCACACCAAGGCGCCCCTGATCGGCGGTTCGCTCGTGACGCGGGAGCTTCAGCGTCTTGACCCACCGCGTCCAGGCCGGCTCGATGTTCCACAACCGGTTGCCCAGGGCTGCCTCAAACGCCCCTCGCCCGGTGGGGTCCTTGGTGTAGTTCTTCTTCAGGTGCGTGTAGAATTTCTTCAGCCGACCCTTCGTGTGGAGGTAGTACATCACGTACCGAACCTGCGGATACGTGATGGCCGACTGTTTCATGAAATCCTTGTGGCCCAAGGCGAAAAGCTTCTCCAGCGGCAATGCTGTTTCGTCGCCAATCGCCTTCTTCAGCGCCAGGATGCGAATGTCCACGAAGGGCTTGAGTCCGCTGGGGGTAATGCGGCTGGACTCGAACAGCGTCGCCAACCCCTCGCTGACCCACACCGGGTGAATCTGTCGCCGACCGGCGGTGTCCGCTGCGTGCAGGGCATGGGTAAACTCGTGGACCAGAATACGGCCTCGATCCAGCGAGATCACCGTCCGGGTCCGTGGGCGGTAGAACCCCACGACCTTCTGCTCCATCAGCTCCTTGCCCGCCAGGTCGGGGTAATCGTCGGTGGTGGGCAGGATAATCTTGATGTATGGTCGATCGTCGGGGTCCAGGAGCGTCCTTTTCTGGGCGTCGGTATACGCCGAGAGCAGCAGGATCGCCCGTTTCAGCGAGCGGCGGTCCAACGCGGAGACAAACGCCAGTCGGCGCGATTTGTCGATATGGGCCAGGTATCCATCGCCAAGCTCTTTGCAGACGGCTGAGGCGTCGGAGACGGCCTTGGCGTGGATATCTTCGGATGGGGCGGCCTCGACGAGCGGCAACTCGCGGCCTCGCACAAGCAACAGACCGGCGCACAACGCCAGACCCACGATGGCTGTGATTCTCCTGCGCAAAAGCACGTTCCTCCAGCAGAAGCATCGGTCGCTGGCGGAAGGAGCTTGAGTAAGGGCACGCTGCGCCAACGGGGTCAGCGGATCTGGAAGGAGATCAGCTCGTCGATATCATCGGTGAGGTGCGAGAGGTCCAGCGGATTCGAGCGGCTGGGGAGATTGACCTGATACGTCGCACGAACGACCTGCCGTCTGGTGTCTCGCGAGTAGCCCACCACCGAGACGCCCACATCGTGCTTCCTGAGTCGGCCCCGGAGGGTCTCGACGGCGCTTTCTGCGCCAAACGGAACCACGAGCGTTGCCTGCAGTGTCCGTCGCGAGGGGAACCACCGCTCCATGCGGCCCAGAACCACCAAGGCGAACAGCACTATCAGCGTGGTGAACCCGGCGAGGATATACATCCCGAATCCGCACGCCAGCCCGACCGCTGCGGTACACCACAAGCTGGCGGCCGTCGTGAGCCCCTGGACGCCGTGCCCGCGAAGAAGAATCGCTCCGGCCCCGAGGAAACCGACGCCCCCCATCACGCCATATGCCACGCGAGCGGGGTCCACCTGCACCTGCGGCAGGTGCGTGGCGTGGCCGAAAACGTCCGAAAACTGCAGCGAAACCAGCATCACCAGGGTGGCACCGAGGGCGACCAGCAGATGCGTGCGGAATCCGGCGCTGCGGCCATGGTGTTGACGCTCGATGCCGATCAGTCCTCCGAGCACGGCGGCCGTCATGAGACGCAGGACCAGCGGCGCCTGGGGCACGACGAGTTCCCGCCAGATGTACTGGGCGTCGGCAAGGATCGAGAAGGTTGTGAGGGTTACCGGAAGCATCATCCCCTCTCATCGACGCCGCCCGGCCCGGGGCGCCAGTGTTTCCGGAACTCGCCGGCGAAAGGGGGGTGAACGGTAGATTATCCGAATTTTGTCGGATTGGCTTGACACACAAGATATAGACGCATAGACTCTATATGCACCCATTATGTAGGTGTAGTGTTGCATGGTCGCCGACGGATGCCGCGGTCGGCGGTTGACTGCATATCCGGCTTTTTTGGCAAGGGTTACATGCCATGCAATGTCCCTTTTGTGGACAGGACAACGACAAAGTGGTTGATTCCCGCAGTTCCGAGGGCGGGAAGGTGGTCCGACGGCGACGTCAATGCCTGTCCTGCGAGCGGCGATTCACCACGTATGAAAGGCCGGAAGAGGCGATTCGACTGTACGTGCTGAAGAAAAGCGGGGTTCGCGAGCCCTACGATCGCGGCAAGCTGATTACCGGTCTGGAGCGGGCGTGCTACAAGCGCCCGGTGAAGGACGAGCAGATCCGCGAGATCGTCGAGGCGACCGAAGAGGACATCTACCGCCGCTTCGAGAAGGAAGTGCCCGCCGGGTTCATCGGCGACATCGCAAGCGGGCACCTGCGGCACATGGACAAAATCGCGTACGTGCGGTTCGCCAGCGTGTACCGGGAGTTCGCGGACGTGGGCGAGCTGATCAACGAAGCAAACGACGTCAAGGACGGACCGACGCATGGCCCGGAACAGCCGGAACTGTTCCACACCGAATAACGGCCGAAGGCGGCCCTTGCAGGGAGGCGAGGCATGAGCGAAGGCAAGGAAGTCCACATCCAGAAGCGGGACGGTCAGTGGGAACCGTTCGACCGCCGAAAGCTCGCCGCCGCCATGTGGCGCGCGATGCCCCCGGCCAGCGGACGCTATCTCGACGTCTGCGACCTCGCTGCCGCCATCGAGATCTACCTCCAGCGCAAGGACCGCCACAGCATCACCAGCAGAGCGGTCTTCGAGATGACGCTGAAGGTGCTCCGCCGGGCGGGGTTCTGCGAGGCGGCCGAGACGATGGAAGAATACGCCCTGCGACGGAGCCTGCGCCGTCGGGCGGTGACCGTCCTGCACGCCGGCGGGCGATGCACCTGCTGGAACAAGCACTGGCTGGTCGAGAAGGTCCGCACCTCGTGGAACCTCTCGCGCCCGGTGAGCCGAATCATCGCCGGCCAGGTCGAAGGCGAGGTCTTTGCCCGCAGGTGCCGACAGATCGTCCGCGACGAGCTGATGATGATGCTCAATCGTCGCGTTTCCCAGTTCGGCCTTGCCGACGCCGTACCCGTCCGGCAGTAGCATTCAGGGAACGCTCGGTCGATCAGTCGATAAGACACGTCCGTCTATCCTCTTGATCTTACGGCCTCCAGCGGGCAGACTTCGGGTATCCGGTGCGAAACGGAACGCGCCCGGAGAGGTATCCGTCCGCAGTGAGGTCGCCATGCCCAAATCCAACTCGAAGCCCAAAGCCAGCCCCCAGCCGGCCGAGGAGATCGTCAAACAGATCGACTCTGAAGCCCGCGCCGTCGCCGGGAAGATCCGCAAGCACGAGAAGCCCCAGATGAAGCTGCCCATCCGGTCGCTTTCCAACGTTACGTATCAATCCAAACGGGGGTATTTCTCGCTGAAGGGCAAGAACAAGGTCCGCACGCTGACGGTGAACACCGTCAAGACCTTCGCCCAGACACTCAAGATGCTGGCGATGAGCAAGGGGCTCATCGGCGACGGACGCCACAGCACCAAGCGGGAAGCCTACTACCAGGCGTACAACTGGGGCGAAGCCGCCTTCACCGAACAGGACGAATCCGACACGGTGATGGACGATATCGAGGCGATGCTCCGGGTCAACCGCGAGCAGATCCACTTCCGCGCAGACGAGCACGGAGGCGAGGTAGCCGGTGAGCTGATCGTTCTGGACCGCGACCGTCGCACGGGCGAGCAGTTGGAGATCGACTGTACCCGTTTCGGCTCGGGGGCCTACAGCGTGCCGACCGTGGTGGAGGACCTCAGCTTCCGCACGAAGGCGAAGTTCATTCTCGCGATCGAAACCAAGGGCATGTTCGAGCGGCTGGTGGAGGAAGATTTCTACACCGCCCAGCACTGCGTCCTGGTGAGCATGGGCGGCGTGCCGTCCCGCGCCTGCCGGCGATTCATTCGGCTGTTGAGCGATCAGCACGACCTGCCTGTGTACGTCTTCACCGACGGGGACCCGTACGGGTATTTCAACATTTACCGCACGCTGAAGGTCGGCTCGGGCAACGCGGCCCACCTCAACGAATTTTTCTGCGTACCGCGTGCCCGGTTCATCGGCGTGACACCCGAGGACATCAAAACATACGAGCTGCCCACGCACCCGCTGAAGGACGTCGACCGCAAACGGGCCAATGACGCGATGAAGAACGACCCGTTCATCAAGCACCACAAGAAGTGGCAAAGCGCGGTCAAGAAGATGCTCTCGTTGGGCGTCCGCGTCGAGCAGCAGGCCCTCGCCAAGCATGGGCTGGAGTTCGTCGCCCAGACGTACCTGCCCGAGAAACTCAAGAAACCGAACGGCTTCCTGCCGTAGGGGAGATCCTGTGACGAACCAAACCGAACCCGAACACGTCGATCTGCCTGCCCTGTCCGCCGCGGGGGTCCCAAGGTGGCTTCGCTGGGTCGAGACCATCCTCGCCTTCGCCGCGGCGGTGATGGCGATGGTGGCGATCTGGCTGGTCTTCCGCCCGATCGGCGATCTCTACGTCGCCCTGGCCGCCGGGAGGGATATTGTGCAGGGCAAGATGGGCTCGCCCGATGAGTGGTCCTTCACCGCCGCTGATCGCGTGTGGATCAACCAGAACTGGGGCACGCACCTGATGTACTATCTCTCGTACATCTGGGGCGGGGAGTGGGGGCTGCTGAGCGTCAAGGCCGGTCTGATCGCCTTGCTGGGGCTGGGCGTGGCGTTGGCGTGTCGTGCGCGGAAGGTCTCCTGGCCGGTCTCCTGGGTGGTCGCCGGGGCGGTGCTGCTGGCCGGTAAGGAATTCATCGACCAGCGTCCGAACCTCACATCGCTCGCGCTGGACCCGGTCCTGCTCTGGCTGCTCTACCGCTCGCGCAACCATCCGCACCGGATCTGGTGGGCCGCGGGGCTGTTGGCGCTGTGGGCCAACATGCACGGCGGGTTCTTCTTCGGGATCGGTATGATGGGCCTGTGGATGGTCTGCCAACTGCTGGCCGGCGCGATCAAACGAGGCGTGGGACACTCGATCCGAACCAATTGGCCGCTGGTGGCAGCCACGGGGGCGGCCATCCTCTCAGCCGGTCTGCTTACTCCGTTCGGGCTCATCCAGGCGGCCGGCAGCGAAACCTTCCTGCGGGACTGGAACCTCACCCATCCGCTCATCATGGCCGGCAGCGATGTCTGGCGGCAGGTTCGCGAGTGGATCGGTGTCTGGAGCCTGGCCGAGATGAACTACGGCAGCGCGTGGGAATTCTGCGTCCTGCTGGGGGTCCTCGGGGTCCTCGGATTCGCCCGGCTGGTGAGGGTCCTGGTCGCCCGGCAAAGCGTCAAATCGAAGCACCTGTACACGGCTGTCCTGTTGATGATCGTCTTCTCGCTTGTGGCGTCCGTCACCGTCTACGCCTACAGCACGCCGGATTTCAGCGGGAAGGCACTGAGTGCTCGCTACGGGCTCAACGTGCCTCAAAGCGTGCAGAACCTGCGCACACTGGCGTGGTCCGTCCTGGTCGGATCGCTCCTGCTGGGGGCGGGGTCGCTTGCGGTGGGCGTCCTGCTGTTGGCCCGAGCGACGAACTCGGACACCTATCGGCCCGCCGGTGCGGACAAGCTGGGAATGTGGATCTTTGACGTGATCCTCTCGTCGCTGGTGCTGTACATGGCCTTCACGTCGCGTCGGTTCCTCCCGCTGGCTGCGATTGTCATCGCGCCGCTGATGGCCAGGCAACTGCATTGGCTCACCAGGCTGCGCATTCAGGCGACGGTGCGCGAACAAGGGGTGGCCGTGGGCATCGCCGTGGTCTCCCTCGTGGCAATCTGGCGGGGGCAGGCCCCGGCCCTGTTCATGCTGGGCGGGGTGGCGCTGGCGATCTGGTGGCTGGCGCGATCGCTGCGGGCGCGGTCCCTCCGCGTGTGTCCGCCGATCGTATTGGCCGTGATGATCGGCATTCTTGCGTTCCAACTGGCCGAGGCCAAGAGCAGATACTTCGCCCCGAACAACCCCACAACGCCCGACCGCAGCTTTTACGATCGCATGGTCGGCCAGTACAAACAGCCCACGAAACTCACGGAGTTCGTCCGCGAGAACGACATCGCCGGGCGTGTCCTGCACGAGTGGCGGTGGGAGGGTTACCTTCGCTGGCGATGCCCGCAACTGAAGCTTCTGCTCGGCGGGCGGGCCCAGCAGATCTACTCCGAGGACGACTGGCACACGGGCATGAGTCTCCGTTACGGCAGCGACACACGGGTCACGGTGCGCGCGGCGGATCCATTCTACACCCGCCGTGAGCTGAGCCTGCTGGATGTGCATCTGATGGCCGTCCCCGAGCAGGGCTGGCAGGCGATCATTCGTCGTCTGCTGAACAAGGACGACAAGCGGTCCGGATGGACGTATCTCTACCGGGACGGCGCCAACGCCCCGGGTGTCGGAAGCAATATTCTGCTGGTGGACACCAGGGACCCCCGAAAACGCACGCTCGTGGCGCAGGCCCTGCGCGGCGAGCTGACGTACCCCTCCCGTGCGATCGAGGCATTCTCGCAGGCGTCCATCCTGCTGACGCCGGTCGGGCAGGGCATCGCCCGCCGGTTGGCCGACGCCAACCAGATCGCCTCGCCGTCCAAGGATCGGGCTTTCCGCCTTCTGATCGAATCGGTTCACCTGCATCCCACCGAAGCGGCTGCCTTGGAGGCCTATCAACTGGTCGCCCCGCTGGTCAAGGCGATTCGCACACTCAACGCCGAATCGACCGCCGAGCCGGGACGTCGCCCGGGGGACACCCTCCTGGGAGAGTACCTGACGATTCTGGAAACCGCGCTGGACGAGGTCCGCGATGAACCCATCCAGGCCTACCGCGGCCAGCAGGTCCTCACGGCGCGACTTTATCTGAACCTGATGCTCGCGGAGTTCTACGGCAACGCCGGTCACCGCGCGAAGATGGACCAGGCTCTCAAGCGCGTCGAGACACTCAAAGAAATCAGCAGGAAGATCAACGAACGCTGGGTGGGACGGTAGTCGGCAGTCGCCGGCTGCGGTCTTCTCACTTGGCGTCCATCCAGTTCGCACCCGTACCGACTTCCACATCCAGCGGTACGCTGAGCTCGATGGCGGTGGTCATCTCCTCGACGATCATCTCCCGCTCGCCGGGCAGGTCGGACGAGGGAATCTCGAAGACCAGTTCGTCGTGAATCTGCAGGAGCATCTTCGAGGGACGATTCTCCCGCTCGATGCGTTGGGCGATGTTCACCATCGCCTGCTTGATGAGGTCTGCCGCCGAGCCCTGCACCACCGAGTTGATCGCCAGTCGCTCCGCAGCCGCCCGGTGATTGGGGTTTCGCGAGTCGATCTCGGCAATCGCCCTGCGCCGCCCGAAGATGGTCTCGACGTAGCCGTGATCCCGCGCCTGGGCGATGCACTCGTCCAGGAACGCGTCGATCTTCGGGAACCGCTTGCGGTAGGCGTCGATGAACTCCGCCGCCTCGCCCCGGTCGATGCGCAGCGTCCGCGCCAGCCCGTAGGCGGTCTGCCCGTAGATGATTCCGAAGTTCACCGTCTTCGCCCGCGCCCGCTGCTCGGACGTGACGTCCTCCAGCTCCACGCCGAACACCTCGGACGCCACCGTGCGGTGAATATCCTGCCCGCCGATGAACGCCTCGCGCAGCGTCCGGTCTTCGCAGAGATGCGCCAAGACGCGCAGCTCCACCTGCGAGTAGTCCGCGCTGAGCAACGTGAACCCCTCCTCTGCCACGAAGGCCGACCGGATCCGCCGCCCCTCTTCCGTACGCACGGGGATGTTCTGGAGGTTCGGATTGCTCGAACTCAGCCGACCGGTGGCTGTGCCCGACTGATGCAGCGAGGTGTGAATCCGCCCGGTGCCGGGGTGAATGCATTCGGCCAGGGCACGCAGATACGTGCTCAGCAGCTTGGTGAGCTTGCGGTAATCGAGAATCAGCGAGGGCAGGGGGTGTTGGGCGGCGAGTTCTTCCAGGACGGCCGAGTTCGTGCTGGGCCCGGTCTTGGTCTTGCGGATCACCGGCAGGTTCAGGTCGGTGAAGAGCACCTCCCCGAGCTGCTTGGGCGAGTCCGGGTTGAACGGTCGACCGGCGGATTCCATGATCTGATCGCGGAGTGCGTCGGCCTGCTTGTCCAGCTCGACCTCCATCTCCTTGAGCCGCTCGGGATCCACCTTGATTCCCGTCGCCTCCATCTCCATCAGCACCGGCAGCAGGGGTGTCTCCAGCTTGTCCAGCAACTCCCGCAGGCGGGGCTGTTCGTCCAGCTGCGCAGAGAGCAGATTCGCCAGGCGGAAGGTGACGTCGGCGTCCTCCGCTGCGTATGTGGAGACGATGTCCACCGGCACGGCGTCCATGCGGATCTGCTTGGCGCCCTTGCCGATGATCTCCTCGATGGGGATGCACTGATGGCCGAGATAATCCATGGCCAGGGCGTCGAGCTTATAGGTTCGCCGGGTGGAGTCCAGCACATGGGCGGCCAGCATGGTGTCCAGCAGCTCGCCGGCCACCTCGATGCCCGCCCGCCGCAGCACCAGCAGGTCGTATTTGAGATTCTGCCCGATCTTCCGCACGTTCGCGTCGACCAGGATCGCCCCGAGCGTCTCCTTGACCTCGTCGACGGTTACGGTTTTCGCCCCCAGGGGCCCGCGGACGGGGATATACACCGCCCGGCCTGGCTCCCACGCCAGTGAGATGCCCACAAGCTGGGCCCACATCGGACGGATGGAGGTGGTCTCGGTGTCGATCGCGATGGACCGCGCACCGGCGATCTCGTCGGCGAGGCGTTCGAGACCTTCGCGCGAGTCGACGGTGCGATACTCAAAATCCGAGGCGTCGGTCCGATCTTCCTCGGGGGTGTCCTGTGCTTCGATCACGGCTTGGGGTGTGGGCGGGATGTCCGGGTTCCTGTCGGCAGGAGGCACGTCCAACTGGTCCAGCTGATCCATCAGTCGGGTGATTCCCAGTTCTTCCAGGATCGGCCGAAGGTTGGCCAGGTCCTCGGTGCGGAACGTCAGATCGTCCAGCTCCAACTCCAGTGGCACGTCGCGCTGGAGGGTAACCAGCTCGCGCGAGATAGGCAGTTGATCACGGAACGCCAGGACGTTCTCTCTCAACTTCGGCGTGAGCTCATCGGCGTGCTCCAGAACCGCCTCAGCCGATCCGTACTGCTGCACGAGGCTGACCGCCTTCTTCGGGCCCACTCCGGGGATGCCCGGGATATTGTCGGTCGAGTCGCCCATGAGCGTCTGCACCTCGACGGCCTGGTCGGGCGTGTAGCCCTTCTTTTCCTTGATGGCAGCAGCGTCGAGCGTCTCGTCCTTCATCGGGTCGTACAGGCGAACGTGTTCGGTCACGAGTTGGTCGAGGTCCTTGTCCCGCGAGATGAGAACCACGTCCATTCCCTCGCCGGCAAACCGCTCCGCCACGGTCGCCAGCACGTCGTCGGCCTCGTAGCCCCGGACCGACAGTACGGGAATTCCGATCGCCCGGACGATCTGCTTGATCCGCTCTGCCTGGGGCGGGAGGTCCTCGGGCATGGGCTTGCGGGTCACTTTGTAGTCGGGGCAGAGCTCGCGGCGGTGGAGTTCCTCTGCAGGGCGATCGACCGCCATCGCCAGGTGCGCGGGCTTTCGATCGGCGATGAACTTCAGCAGCATCGAGCAGAAGACATAGGTCGCCCGCGTGGGCTCACCGGCTGGACTGGTCAGGTCGCGGAAGGGGGCGTAATACGCCCGGTAGATCTGCGAATGGCCGTCAATGATGTAGAGCGTCTTGGGCATGCCCCCACGGTACCCGAGCGGGGCGAGGGCTTCCAGCCCACACTTCAGAGAGAATCCCCGCGGGGCTCCGATGCATCCGAAGGCTCAGACCCTCACCGTCGGGTGGGCGATGATCTCCGCCAGCAGCGCTTCGGGCTCGTCGAAACGGTCCGGCGGCCATTCGCCCAGCACGTCGCAGTCGAGCTCATCGACGTCGCCGGCGGCGTCGGGGGTTTCCTCGGCCACCGTCGCCAGGCGGGTGACCCAGCCTTCACCGGTGTCGGGCGCCCGGGTGAGCCCCACCGCCACCACCGACTTCCCGTCGGCCGACGGGAGGATGAGGTCCATGGGGCGACAGGTGCCCAACAGAAACTGCTCGACGGACGTCCGGCGGTCGCCCTCGACATGTTCGGGAAGCGTGAACTTCAGGGCGGTGAGAACCTGTTCGTCCTCGCATTCGTCCCGGGCCATCCGGATGAATCGTCCGGCAATCCTCTCGCGTCGGGCGGCAGGGACAACGAACGAAAACGTGCTGCCTTCTCCGGGCGTCGAATCCACCCGCACGCTGCCGAGGTTCAGTGCGACCATCTCTTTGACGATGCTCAACCCCAGCCCGAAGCCCTTGGCGGTGGTCAACAGGCCGTGGGTGGCCTGGCGGAACCGCTGGAAGATCTGCGTGACTTCCTCCTGGCTGAGTCCCGGCCCGTGGTCGCGCACGCCCAGTTCGATGTCGCCCTCGTCGCTCGCCCGGGCGAACAGCACGATCTCGGCCTCCTGCGGCGAGAACTTGATCGCGTTGATCGCCAGGTTCACCAGGGCGCGGTTGGCCTTGGTGGCGTCCATGAACGCCTCGGGCAGGTCGGGTGCAATGTCGCTCACCAGGCGGATCTTCTTGGCGTCGGCCTTGCTCTGGGCCATCGGCAGGATCGCCGCGACCACATCCTCGGCCCGGCAGACACGCCGCTCGATGTGAAGCCGACCCGCCTTCAGACGCGAGCTGTCCAGCAGATCGTCCACCATCTGCGAGAGGTCATCGGCCGAGGCGGTAATCATTCCGAGGTACTCGGCCTGCTGGTCGGTCACCGGCCCGCCGAGACCGTCGCGGATGATGCCGGCGAACTCCTTGACCACCGTCAGCGGCGTGCGGAACTCGTGGGCCACCAGGTCCACAAAGCGATGGGCCATGTCCGTCAGTTCAGACATGCGATCGTAATTCCGCTGAAGCTTTTCGGCGTAGAGACGCAGCTTCTGCTGGACGCGTTTCAGCGGCGTGATGTCCTTGAAACTCTCGACCACACCCAGCACGCGCCCGTCGTAGCTGCGATAGGCGGCGCCGGTGAGAATGCATGGAACGTCCCTGCCGCCGCGACGCTTGGCGTTGACTTCCTGCACGACCTCGTCCTGTCCGTCCAGCACCCGCTGCAGGGGGCAACGCGAGGTGTGACACAGCTCGCAGGAAAGCACCTCGTAGCACTTTCGGCCCCGGGCTTCGTTGCGCCCGATATAGCTCAGGCCGGCCAGTGTCTCATTGGCCTGGATGATGTTGTAGTCCGTGTCGATCATCCGCATCGCGTCGCCGGCGGCGTTGAAGATCTGGTCCAGCTCGATATTCGAACGGGCGATACTGCGATGCACCATGCGGTGACTTTCGATCTGCTCGTCGATGCGCGACTGGAGGTCGGTCAGCACTGTTTCGGTGGGGGTCTCTGCGGGCCAATCGGGCTCGCTGTCGGGCGAGTAGCGTCGCAGGAGGTCGGCCAGTCGGCCGCGAAGGTCGCCATGCCACTCGCGCCGCCTCCGCCGGACCGTCACCGCCACCACAGCCGCCGCCGTCGATAGGAGCGGCAGCGACACCCAGAGAGGCAACAGCCAAGCGACGACCGCGGCGCACGCCCCGATCAGGGCGGCGTCCAGCCACAGCGGCAGTCGGATTCCTCGCGGCAGCTTCATCGTCTCGGCCTCATACTACCGTTTACGGCTCGCGGCGGGGGCAGCCTGTCCTCGCGGAACGAACACCTGGATGGGTTGACGCACGCCCACTCGCTGCGACCACATGCGCAGCCTGGCCAGCACCGGGAAGGTCACCTCCTGACCTTCGGTCACCAGCAATCGCCCGTCGCTGGAGCAGACGTCCTGGGCGATGATCATGCGGGGCTGGAGGTCGCCGACGCTCAGTGAACGGGCATCGTGACCGTCCGTGCCGACATCCGCTGAAGCGAGCGATTCGGCGATGGCCGGGTCGTACTCGCTGGGCTGACCGGCGAGCTGGGCGGCTGCGGACTGGGCCGAGAGGCCGTTGGTGGTCAGGCGGTCGAACTCGGTGGCTGCGTGCAACAGTTGAGCGCCCAGCGAGACCACGTCGCGCCGGCGGGGGTCGACGCTGGTGTCGCCCGAGAGGAACGGCTCGTGCTGACGGGCGACGATCGCGGTGATCTCCTCCAGCCGAGGAATGTTTGCCAGCAGGTGCTCGGCCACCGACGGATGGGCGTTGTAGGCGTCGGCTTCATCCTGGGCGAGATCCATGCCCGCCAGGGCCTTGTGTACCGTGTCCGGATCCAGCGCCACGCACCCCAACTGCGAAAGCATCGCCGCCAGCTCGTAACGCCACGCATCCTCCAGGCGCAGCAGGTCGGCGGCGTGCAGGACGATTCGCTTCAGACGCGATGCCCGCGAGAACGTCACGGGACTGACCATCGCCAGGACGTCCATGAGCACCTTGATCGACCCCTTGAGCGTCTTGCTCATCAGCTCGCGTTCGGCGGTGGCCAGGCGATAGATGTGTACACCCGCCTGCAGCGCGTTGGCCAGGAGGTCGGCCTGGCAGGGCTTGGTGAGGAAGCGGAAGACGTTGCCCTCGTTGACCGCTTTGATGGCCGTGGTGAGGTCGGCGTTGCCGGTGAGCATCATGCGCACGGTGTCCGGGGCCAGCTCACGGACGGATGAGAGCACCTCGATTCCGTCCATTCCGGGCATGCGCATGTCCGCCAGGACCACATCGAAGGGCCCGTCGCTGCGGACCCGGTCGAGCGCCTCGCGGCCGCTCATGGCTGTCGTGATGTCAAAGTGCTGACTGAGCCGGACTTTATATGCTTCAAGGATGCCCGGGTCGTCATCCACGTACAGGATTCTTGGTTTCATGGGCCCACCGCAAGGTCTGTGTACTCACAGTATCTTTCGGCAGTTGCGGGGGGCGTGTTGACTGCAAAACCGCCGCCGGTGGCGGGTCGGGCGTCAATCGGCGATATGGGAGGCTTCTTCCGGGTGCGTGTGGATATACAGGATGTTCGGGCGGCTCATGCGGGTTCCTCAGGAGAATGGGCTCAATGCCCCGGCGATCCTACCGCGCCGCGGCGACAGATCAAGCCGCCTCCGCGTCGCCCGAGGTCTCGTCGCCGGGAAGCTTGCTCCACCGACCCGCCAGACCCACCGCCAGCAGCGAGAGGTGCGCGATGGTCTCGGCGCTCTCTTCCAGAACCGTGTGAATGCTCTGCTCGCCGGGAATGAACTTGAACACCCGGCGGTCGATGAGCAGCGCCACCATGTACGCCACAAGCGTGAACCCGAACAGCGACGCCTTGAGCGGATCGGCCCGCAGCTCGCGGCTGATCCGACGGTGCTTCCATGCGATCACCAGCGCCGCCGCCGTCAGGAATACGTAGATGGCCTTGTCCATCCAACGCAGTTCGGGCAGGTCATGGAGCTCCCGGAGGATGAACACCGCCGACGTACACGCAAGCACCACCGACAGCAGCGATCGGCTGACCGCCGACCGGGCCGCATGGGCCAACACAGCCGCCGCGAGAATGAACGGCGCCGCCGCCTCCAGGGGCACGGAAATCGCATCGTTGGACTGCACCGCCAAAGCAGTGACGGCCGCGATTCCCAGCAGCAGCGGCAGGGCGATCAGCCAGCGGCCTTGAACGTGGGAAATCCACTCCAGATCGGGATGAGATGAGGCGGATACACCGGACGACTGGGTCGACGGGCCGGGCGATTGGTCTGGGCTCATGTAGGCTCTCGCATAAAGGACAGGGTCGATGACCCTGAGCATAGCGGCCGGCAGGGCGGGGGACAACCGTGGTTGCCGTCGATTTCAGCCCGAATCCCGGCCGGGACAGATTGCGGCGTATGGGCAATACTCGCATCGGCTGCCCGGGCGGGGGGCGAAGTGCTTCGCCCGGCGCGACGCGACCAGCTCCCGCCCGACGCAGACCAGCTCCTCGCGCGCAGCGGCCAGGTCCGCCAGGGGCATCTCCCACGTCTCACCGGTTCGCAGGGAGTAGAGCAGCGCCCCGGCCGGCGCGACGCCCAGGTGACGCTCCGCCGCCAGCGCGTACGCCTGCAGCTGTAACCCGTACTTGCCCGCCCTCTGGGCCCAGCTCTCACCGGGATTGAGACGGTCGGACTTGTAATCCACGATCCGCCAGTCGCCGTCGGCGTCCCGCAGCATCAGGTCGATCTGCCCGCGCAGGCGCAACGTGTCCACGTCCATGAGGAAGTCCAGTTCACGCAGCGTCCGGGGGGCGTTTTGCAGCGTAGCCAGCAAAGGCGCTTCGGCCAGTGTGGCGAGCATCTCGCCCAGTTCGTCGGTCAGAGCGTCGAGGTCCGCCTTGTCGGCGAGGTCCAGCTCACCGACCACCGCTGAGACCAGCACGTCGGCCGACTGGGGCGAGGTGAAATCCAGCAGTTCCATGCACCGGTGGTAGACCGTGCCCAGCATCATCGGCGAGAGTCCCGTGGCGTTGCGTCGAGGCGTCGCCGGGGCGGAGGTGTCCGATGTGTCGCGGGGGAGATCGGGCATGCGCAGCTCGTAGCGATACCGATACAGCCGCGGGCAATGGGCGAACTCGCTCAGTGCGGTAACCGCAAGCTCCGCCCTCGCCACGTCACAGGGCAGGGGCCCGAGCCCGTCGGATGACGGCACACCCAGGGACACCATCTGCCGGGCGAAGTCCGCTTCGTCGCGGCTGGCGGCAAGCAACTTCCTTCCCGCCGAGCCGGACTCCTTCCGGCGGGGGGGCTTGGGGGCAGGCACGGCCGCCACTCGCAGGGCCAGTTCGCCCCCGGCGTAGGCGATTTCCTCGCGACCTGCCTCCAGTGCCTGCGTGATGCCCAGCGCCGCGTCCAGGATCGCCAGATCGCTGTCGCCGCTGCGGATGCCGCCTTCCTTCGTCCGCCAGTCGGCCCCGACAAAGACGAGATGGTCCTCATGTCGCGTGATGGCCACGTACAGCCGACGGAGATTCTCGTCGGCTGAGTCGTTCAGCTCGCCCCGCAGACTCAGCCGATGCGACAACGGCTCGGGCGATTCGTCGTCCGCCCCGGGGGTGATGCTCGTGGTGATCCCCCAGTCCCGCCGGTGCAGAACCGGCGCGTTGGGTTTGGGCAGGCCGACGTTGAGATCCGGCAGGACCACCACCGGAAACTCCAGCCCCTTGGCCTGGTGAACGGTCATCAGGCGGACGACGTTCTCCGCTTCCCCGGCGACGCAGGCCTGCTCGGCGCGTTGCTGATTGAGCACCTGCTCGCCCATCTGCGCGAGGAACTCCGGCAGGGAGATCCCGTCGGCCTGGGCGGTCCGGGCGAACTCCACCACGCGCCGCACATTGCCCACCAGCCTGCGCCCGTGGGGCCTGGTCAGCAGCGTCGCCTCGTACCCGGTGCGCTGCAGCACATCCTCCAGCAGTTCATCGATCCCCACGGCAGAGCTCTTGCGATGCAGTTGGTCCAACCAGTCGGCTGCGTCCAGAACCGCTCGCAGTTCGTCCTCTCTGAGCCCGATGCGTCGGCCGCTGTCACGCAACTGCTGCACAGCAGGCAGGTATGGCCCATCGCAGGTCTCGGCGAGTTTCACCAGCGCGTTGTCGTCCAGACCCACCAGCGACGAACGCAGCACGCCACAAACGGCGACGTCGTCCAGCGGATTGGCGATCGCACGCAGGGCGTTGAGCACGTCGTAGACTTCCTGCTGCTGGAACAGCCCCGTCCCCGCGACCACGTAGTAGGGCAGGTCCCGCCGGGCCAGTTCCCGCTCGAAGGCGAGGCTGTTGGTCATCCGCGAGAAGAGAATCGCCACGTCGCCGTACTTCGTCGCCCGCCAGTCGCCCGATTCGGCGTCCCAGACGCGTTTCTCACGATCGGCCACCATCCGCTCGATTCTCTCGGCCGTCACGGCTGCCTGGGCGGCGATGGTTTCCTCGGCCCGTCGGAACGGCGGCGCGTCGGCCCGGGGGCCGGCCAGGAGGACCTCCACCGACGGCTCGGGCGGACAGACCTGGCGGTGGGCGCGAATCGGGCGGTATTCCTCGCTCATCAACCCGCCGAAAAGATGATTGACGAATTCGATTCCCGCCCGATGCGTCCGGAATGAGATATCCAGCGACTCGCGCTGCTGCTCGCCGAGGCGATGGCAGATGTCGCGGAAGACATCCACCTGCGCCCCGCGGAAACGATAGATGCTCTGCTTGGCGTCGCCCACCAGGAACAATCGACCGGGCTGGACGTCCTGCAACTGGTCCGAGTCGAACAGGATTCCCAGCAGCAGCGAGAGCTGGAACGCGTCGGTGTCCTGGGATTCGTCGATGAGCATCTGGTCGATCCCCGTCGACAAACCCCGGCGGATGGAGGGGTTCTCCCGCACCAATCGCCCGGCCAACAGGAGCAGATCGTCGAAGTTCAGCAGGCCCTGGCGTCGCATGCGCTCCCGCAGCGTCTCCTGGGCGTCCAGCGCCAATTGCGTCAGCGTCGCCAGCGAGTTGGCTGCCCGCTCATCGGCCTGGGAGAGGTCCTCGGCGTAGGGGGCGTACCGCTCGAAGCGGGCGGCGAGGTCTTTGAGCAGGTCCCGCACCTGCTTGGCCACGCCGGGCCCCCACGCCTTCTTGCCGCCCACGTTGCCGGGCGATTTGGCCATCTCCTCGAAGAACCGAGGCCGACGGGCGGCCGGGTCGTTCACCAAAGCCCGGGCCAGGGCGAGTTTCTCCTCGCGGAACCCCGCCAGCTTGTCCTCCGGGTCGGCGCAGGGAATCTCGGCGATGCGGTCGATGAGCTTGCCGATCTCGCCGTCCCGTTCGAGTTGCCCGAACGCGGCGACCCGTTCGGCTTCCAATCGCTCCCGCCAGCGCGCGAACGTCCGGGCGGGGTCTGCGTAACTGGACAGGTCGGCCCGCGTCCGCATGTTCAGCAGGCCGGTTACCACCTCGCCCAGCCTGGACAGGCCCAACTCGCCTACCAGTTCCGCGACGTCCCCCCGGGCGTCTTCCACGGCTGAGAGCACCGCCTCCTCGGTCGACCGGGCGGTGAGCTTCGAGGAGAGCAACTGATCGGCACAGACCGAGAAGCCCGGGTCGATCCCCGCCTCGATCGCGTGGGTTCGCAGCAGCCCCGAGCAGAAGGCGTGGATCGTCGAAATACGGGCCTCGGGCAGCTCCTCGATCCACCGCAGCAGCTTGCGGCGGTCCTGCCCGCCGGCGCGGTCGGCCAATGTCCGCAGGAGGCGGCGAACGCGCTGGCGCATTTCCAGGGCGGCCTTCTCGGTGAATGTCAGCGCGACCAGGCGCGAGAGCGGGTTCTCGTCGCGCGAGGTCATCAGCAGCTCGGTGAATCGCCGCGCGAGCACGAACGTCTTGCCGCACCCGGCGCCGCTGGTCAGCGAGATGTTCTCGCCGGTGCGGTCCACGGCGGCGGCCTGCTGGGCGGGGGTCAACTCGGGGAGCTTCATTCCGCACCCTCCCGCTGGTCGCTGCCGGCGGCGTCGGCCTTGATGCGTGCCCGGGCCGGGGAGAAGTGGCAGATCGCCCGGTACGGGCACCATCCGGGGCAGTCATGGGTGGGCACGACCTCGAAGCGTCCTTCGCTCATGGCGGTGGCGAATCCGCCGACCACCTCGCGGATCGCATCGCGTCGTTCGGCGAAGTCGCTGTCCTTCCTCGGCGGTTTGATCGCCGAGAAATGACGCTCCTGCAGCTTTGCCCCGACGCGGTGAAACGCCCCGCCCGGAGAGCAGCCGCCCAGCAGTTGCTCGACGGCTTCGGCGTAGAGCGGAATCTGCAGCGATCGTCCTTCTTCGATGTCCGCCCGGCTGGGGAGTCGGCCGGTCTTGTAGTCCACCACCAGCCAACCCATTCCGTCGGGGTGCTCGACGTGGTCCACGCGGTCGATCTTGCCCTTGAGGTGAAGCGTACCGGCCGGTGTGTCCAACCGGACGGGGTCTGCCGACGAGGCTGGGTCCATCCACTCCAGACCTCGCGCACCGAGCCCGAATCCCAGCTCCATGTAGCACGCCTGCTGGGCGGGGTAGGCGTCGCTTCGCTGCTGGAGGATGTATTCGAGAATCTGCTCGCGCATCTGCCCCAGCTGGATTTCCCACAATGCCGGATAGGCGGGGGTCACCCGCTCGCTCTGCTCGGCGAGGGCGGCATCGAGCAGGTCGGACGCCTCGGCTGGGTCGAGCTGCTTGAGGGGGACCGGTCCGCCGGCCCGGCGGCGGAGTCGGCTGAACACCGCGCAGAGCACGTCGTGAACGAACGTCCCGCGCGAAACCGCCTCGATCTGCCGGGTCGGTTCGGCCAGCGGCCGGAGCTTCAGAACATACCGCGCGAAGAATTGCCACGGGCACTGCCCGAACGTGTTCAGCGCACTGGGCGAGAAGACCGTCCGGCCCGGGTATCGCTCCGCCAGGTCGGCCAGCAGCTTCGGATCGCTCAGTCGCCCGTCCCATCGGTCCGGCGGGGAGGTCGACCAGCGACGGTGCATCGCGAACGTGCCCCGACCCGCCACCGTTAACCGGTCAGCCAGCCCATCGGTCGCCGGCGCGGGAGTGGCAGGCGTACTCGCGGAGGTGAACCGCTCTGCCATCGCGTGCATGACGGCAGTGCGGGGCGTGACGATCTGGTCGGCCGGCGGGAGGAAACGCCCCACCGGAAGACGCGTGAGAACGTCCTCGCCCAACGCGTCGATCCCGCCGAGCGGATCCAACGTGGACTGCAGGAACGACCCGGCTGCGGACGATCGGCCGGTGGCGTCGGTCTCCTGGTAACTGACCGTCAGCGACCTTTCGGCACGGGTAATCGCCAGGTAGAACAGGAGCATCTCGCGGGCGGTCAGGTCGCCGCGACGGTCGATCGCCAACCCGGCCTCGCTGCATCGCCGGCGGTCGGCCTCGGTGAGAATCGCCCCCTCACCCGGACGGAAGGGGAACTGCCCCTCCGAGAGCCCCAGCAGGTACACGTGGTCGTATCGCATCGCGCGGGCGTCCAGCACGTCCAGCACGTCCACCACCGACTCTCCCCGCGCCCCGGGCAGCCGGACGGCTGAGAGGGCCTCACGCAGATCGGCCGACCCGAGCGACTCGTCCTCCACTCGCCCCAGCGCGTCTCGCAGTTGCTGAAGGGCCCGCAGGTCGCGGGCGATCAGCTCATCGTCCCCGCTGAGCAGGGCGGCGCGCGGGAGGTCCAGGGCATCCATCACTGCCGGCAGAGACGCGGCATTCCGGGCCGGCTGAAGCGCTCCCAGAAGCGTCTCCAGCAGGTCCCCGGCCCGGCGGAGGTCCGACGGATCCATCGTCAGTGGTCCCAACGCGAATGACGGGGTGGTCTCCTCGTCGTCGACCCCGGCGAGGAGGCGCTCGGCCCGGTCGGCGAGCATCTCGGCCGCCCGGGGGTATGCGTCGCGGCCATGGAAGACATTCGCTTCACGGATGACCATCTCGGCGGTCACCGCGTCGCGGGAGGTGAACGCCCCAAGGCTCTCGGGACGGAAGTAGCTGCTGGTGAGCACATTGAGTACGTCGGTGTATTCGCAGTCCGAGCCGCCGCCCAGCTGGGCTGCCTGCAGAACGAACCGCACGATGGGCACGTCCGTCAGCGGGGTGGGCGGGTCGGCCAACGGAATGTCCGCCTCGCGGAACGCCCGCTGAATGCGGGGGCGATAGTCCGTCATGGATCGCGCCAGAACGGCGATGCGACCGGGGGCAGCCCCCTCCAGCAGACGACGCTTCACCCGACGGGCGACCTCTTCGACCTCGGCGTCGGGGCCTGGAGTGGCGATCACCGAGAACCCCTCGGGCATGGTCGGCAGGGTCGCGTCGGAATCGAACACGACCCGCCCCAGCCGCGTGGGCGCCCCGTCGTCGTCGGGCAGGTCGATCTCGCTGAGGCGATCGCCCACAGCCCGGCGGATCCGCTCTGCCGTCCGGGCCGTCCAATGCCACAACCGCCCCCGCGAGTCGTTCGCATCCAGGGGCAGTGTGAGGACCGTCTTGCTCACGCGGGAAGCGAGCAGCGAGATGATCTCCAGTTGCGTCGGCGTGAAGTCCGTAAAACCGTCCAGCAACAGCCAGTCCACACCGCCCAGGCCTATCGCGTCGGGTGAGGTTTCCGCCTCGCCGGCCAGGACGTCCCGCGCCAGCCAGGCGAGTCCTTCGGCGTCGTAGATGCCGGTCTCGTTGAGGTGCGCCTGGTAGTCGGCGTAGAGGTTCGCCAGGTCCCGTCGTTTGTCCGGTGAGGGGGGAACGAGCGTCGAGAGCTCTTCAGGCTCGACGGCGGCCCGCTTCAACTCGGCGATGGCGTGGTCCACCGCGGTGACGACACCCGGCGTATCGGCGACGGCCCGTATCGCGGGCAGCTCATTGCTGTCGCGGCGGTTGCGGATCAGTCGCCCCAGCAGGAGGTGTCGCTGGTAGGCCCCGATCACCCGGGGCGATCGGTCGGCGGAGGCGAGGATCTGTCCGATCAGGCGATCGAACGTCATCACGCGCGGGCCCAGCAGAGAGCGGCTGGGTCTCGCTTCGAGCAGGGCGGTTCGCAGGGCGTCGGCCGAGGGGGTGTTGGGTGCCACCAGCAGCGCCGGTGAGGTGGCTGCGTCGCCCTGGGCCCGGTGATAGCACGCCAGCAGGGCGGAGGTTTTGCCCGATCGCGCCGGTCCCCTCAGCAGGACGATGGGCGTCTCGGCGGTGTCGATGCGGGCGAGGGTGTCGGATCCGGAGTTCATCACTCGGCCTCCTGCGAGGGGTTGTAGAACTCCTCCAGCACCGCCCGCCACTGGGCTTCGTTCTTGACGGCCACGAAGGCCATCCGCACCTTTTTGGGCGTGGGGTGCAGGCGTGCGTAGCGGATGCCGAACTTCCGCATGTGTCCCGCCGCCTTGCTCTCGCCGTAGATGTCCACCGACCCGCGGAAATGGGCGAGCATCACCTCCCGCTGCTCGGCGAGCGAGGGCGTCTCGTATCGGCCGGTCTCCGCCAACTGCCGCACCTGCCGGAAGAACCACGGATTGCCCAGCGCGCCCCGCGCGGCCGCCACTCCGGTGACGCCGGTCTGCTCGATCATGTCCAGGGCGTCCTGCGGCGTGCGAACATCCCCCGAGCCGAGAATGACCTCGTCGGGGTAGCATTCGACCACTTCGCGGAGGAAGCCCCAGTCGGCCGGTCCTTTGTACATCTGCTCGACGCTGCGGGCGTGAACGCACAAGGCGGCGGCACCGGCCTGGAAAACACCCTCGGCGATGCGATGGAAGTTGCTGTTGTCCTCGTCGTGGGCGAACGCGCGGCGGATCTTCAGCGTCACCGGTCGATCGACGGCCTCGATGACCGCGCGGGCGATCTCGATCGCCAGGTGGGGTTGGCTCATGACGAACCCGCCGCGACGACGTTTGCGCGCCTTGTTCACCGGGCAGGCGTAGTTGAGGTCGATGATGTCGTAGCCGTGCTCGACCAGTACCTTCGCGGCATCGGCCATCGGGGCCGGCTCGTTGCCGATGAGCTGCCCGACGACGGGATGGTCGTCCCGGTCGGTGCACAGCAGGCGGGTCTGTCGTTTGCCCTTCAGCAGCAGGGAGCGGTCGAGCATCATCTCGGACATGCACAGCGGCGCGCCGAGGTCGCGGGAGACGCGGCGGTAGGCCAGGTCCGAGTAGCCCGCCAGCGCCGCGAGCACCACGTTGTGGGCGATGGGCACCTCGCCGATGGAAAATGGCTGGAGCAGATCACGCATCGGGCGAAATGATAGCAGATTCGCCGCTGCGGGGCAGGGGGCAATTGCAGCCATCCGGGGCGGGCGGCTATGATGGTCGCATGAACGAAGAGACCCCCAACGCCGTGGCGACGATCTCGCTGGGTTGCCCGAAGAATCTGGTGGACTCCGAGCGGATGCTCGCGGACCTCGCCGAAGGCGGCTGCATCGTGGGCGCCGAGCTGGACGAGGCGAACGTCGTGCTCATCAACACCTGCGGTTTCCTGGACGAGGCGCGGGATGAGGCGTTGGCCGTCATCGAGGAAGTGGCCCGGCTCAAGCGGGCCGGCCGGATCGAGCGGATCGTGGTCGCCGGTTGCCTTCCTCAGCGCGAGGGCGAGGGGCTGTTGAGCGTCGCGCCGGACATCGACGCCATCGTCGGCGTCAACGACCGCTCTGCCGTCCTGCAGGCGGTTCGCGGGGAGGGGCCGACCTCGCGCCTCAGCGCATACGTTCCCGGGACCCGCCCCCTGGGCGACGCCGGGCGGTTCCGCCTGACGGCCGACCATACCGCGTATCTGCGAATCGCCGAAGGCTGCAGCCGGGAGTGCAGCTTCTGCACCATCCCCGCCATTCGCGGACCTTTCCGATCGAAACACGCCGACGACGTTCTTGCCGAGGCGGCTGAGCTCACCGCCGACGGGGCGAAGGAACTGAACCTCATCGCCCAGGACACGACCGCCTGGGGCGGCGATCTGGGCCCAGCCGACACGCTCGCCTCGCTGCTTCGTCGCCTCGATTCCGAAAGCGGGGCCGAGTGGCTGCGCCTGATGTACACCTACCCGATGCGATTCACCGACGACCTCATCGGGGCGATGGCTGAGTGCTCGCGCGTGGTTCCCTACGTGGACATGCCCCTGCAGCATATCGCCGATGGCGTGCTCCAGCGGATGCGTCGGGGCGCGACGGGCAGTTCGATTCGAGACCTGCTGGACCGGGTGCGGCGGCGGGTGGAGAACATCGCGATCCGAACGACGTTCATCGTGGGCTTTCCCGGCGAGACGGACGAGGAGTTCGCCGAGCTGCTGGACTTTGTGAAGGACCAGCGGTTCGAGGCGATGGGCGTATTCGCCTTCTCCCCGGAGAACGGCACGCCGGCGGCGGAGATGGACGGGCAACTACCCGAGGACGTCAAGGCCGAGCGGCTGGAAGCGCTGATGCTCGCCCAACAGGAGATCGCCTTTGCCGCCAACGAAGCTGCCATTGGAGGCGAGCGGATGGTGCTGGTGGACGGGGTCAATGAGGAGGGCATCTGCATCGGTCGACATGCCGGACAGGCCCCGGAGGTGGACAGCGTCTGCCTGCTGGGCGAGCCCCGAGATGCCGGTGAGATGGTCTCCGCCCGGATCGCCGGCGCGGACGGCTACGACCTGATCGTCCAACCGATGTAAATCTTTATCCCCCACCTGACGGTGGGGGCT
>JBKHCL010000090.1:0-12796 GCA_046541875.1 Phycisphaerae bacterium
TGCGGGCACAACGGTTGTAGCACGGGCCTTCCAGGCCGTGTCTGCATGGGCTGGAAGCCCACGTCACCGTCGAGGAGTTCCGTCGACCGTCGACAGATAGATCTTTTGCAGCCGGGCGGGGTATCTGCTAGCGTACTGCATTGGTGGGGGGTCGCGGGTGTGCGGGCAGGCCGCTGTAAGGGAGCAACGATGGAGAACTTCTGGCTGGCGTTGGGGCTGACGACGTTCGCGGGGCTGTCCACGGGTGTGGGCAGCGCGATCGCGTTTTTCGCCCGCAAGACGAACTATCGCTTCCTCTCGGTGGCGACGGGGTTCTCTGCTGGTGTGATGCTGTACGTCTCCTTCATGGAGATCATGCCCAAGGCAGTGGAGAGCCTCGCCGTTGGCAGCGGCGAGAAACTGGGCAATTGGTACGGGGCGGCCGCCTTTTTCGGGGGGATGGCCGTCATTCTTCTGATCGATCGGCTGGTCCCCTCGGCTGAGAACCCCCACGAGGTGCGGGACAAAGGCGAGGTCAACGCCATGCACGCCGGCACCCCGCCACGCGAGATTCAGGAGCTCTCGCCCGAGAAGCTCCACCGCATGGGGCTGTTCACGGCCTTGGCGATCGCGATCCACAATTTCCCGGAGGGACTGGCGACATTCATGGCCACCCTGAGCGATCCGACGCTGGGCCTGGCGATCGCCATCGCCATCGCGCTGCACAACATCCCGGAGGGCATCAGCGTGTCGGTGCCGATTTACTTCGCCACCGGCAACAAGCGGCGGGCGTTTCTCTACTCGTTGCTTTCGGGCATGGCAGAGCCGGTCGGCGCGATGGTGGGCTATCTCGCGCTGCGGGCCCTTCTCGGGCCGGTCATCATGGGAATGCTCTTTGGCGGCGTGGCTGGGATCATGGTCTACATCTCACTGGACGAACTGCTGCCCACCTCCCGGGCATACGGAAAAGGGCACGATTCGCTCTACGGCCTGCTGGCGGGAATGGGCGTGATGGCGATGAGCCTGCTGCTGTTGATGTGAGGCAGGCCGCGGCGATGGTGCTCGGGTCGCTGGTTCCGGTGCGGGTCTCCAATCGCGCCACCGGGTCGACCGGATCGGCCACGTGCTCCCGCAGCTTCGCCGAGGGGGCTCCGGAAGCACCCTCGGTTGACGCGCCGGAGCATACGCCTTGATTCGTCGGCCGCCTCGGTGTACACCTTGGCCTTGCCGAATTCGGATCGGTCCCACTGAGGAAGCAGAAAACGGAGCAGACGATGCACAGCGACGAGACGAAATCCACGTTCACCAGCCCCAACATCAGCGGCGTGTTTCCGCATCTGGCCGTCAAGGCCGGCCACGCTCCCCAGCGCAGCGAGACCGGTATCGGGGCGCTGATGCCCTGGGCCGAGAAACTCTGGATGGTGACCTACGTCGCCCACAAGTCGCCCACCGGCTCGGGGACGGGACTGTTCGTGATCGACGACGATCTATCCATCGAGAAGCACCCCGCCGGCGTGGTCGGCACGTACGCCAACCGGATGATCCACGCCCGGACCAACCAGTGCATCATCGGCCCGCACATCATCGACGTCGACGGGAATGTCCGCACCTTCAAGACGCTCGTGGACATCCGCCTGACCGCCACCTGCGAGCACCTGACCGACCCCGACAGCAAGGTCTACTTCCTGGGCATGGAAGGTGAGTTCGTCGAGGCCGACGTGAACACACTGGAAACGACCGTGCTGGCGGACCTGAAGAAAGAACTGGCGATGGGCGAGCAGTGCCGCCCCCACTTCAAGGACGCCTTTACCGCTCACGGCCGCGTGGTGGTCTGCAACAACAGCTACTACGGCAGCGACTTCGAGCGTGGCTACAGCGACGGACGACTGGCCGAGTGGGACGGAAGCAACTGGACGGTCCTGGAGAAGACGCAGTTCAACACCGCCACCGGCCGCGACGCCGGCGACCTGGGCGAGGCGATTTTCACCGTCGGGCAGGATCGCGCCTCGACGCTGATGAAGGTGTATCTGCCCGAGACCGGCTGGCGGAACTACCGCCTCCCCAAGGCCACCCACACCCAGGACCACGCCTGGACCACCGAATGGCCCCGCATCCGCGAAGTCGAGTCCGAGCGGTGGATGATGAACGCCGGCGGGATGTTCTACGAGCTTCCGGCGATGACGTACGCCAACAGCGTCTGGGGCGTTCGCCCGGTCTGCTCGCATCTGCGGATCGTCGGGGATTACTGCAGCTGGAACGGCCTGCTGGTGATGGCGGGCGACCAGACTACGCCGATCCACGATTCCAACATTTTCGTCGGTCAGCCCCAGGCGAACCTGTGGCTGGGTAAGACCGACGACCTGTGGAGCTGGGGCAAGCCCGCCGGTTGGGGCGGGCCTTGGTGGGAGACGACCGTCGAGGCCGATGAGCCCTCCGACCCCTACCTGATGACCGGGTTCGACCGGAAGTGTCTCCACGTGCATCATGATGGCGGGCGGGGCTGCCGCGTGGATGTCCAGGTGGACTTCATGGGGCAGGGGCAGTTCCAGCCCTACGAGTCGCTGGAGACCGGCGAGAACGGGTATGTGTGGCACGTCTTCCCGCCCGGGTTCAGCGCCCACTGGGTGCGCCTGGTGACCGACTACGGCGGCGTGGTGACCGCGCAGTTCCTGTACACCTGATCCGCGTCGGCTGCGACGATTCGACTGCTTCTGCCGCGACGGGTGAGTGGGCGGGCGAGGTCAGGACTCGTCGTCGAGGGCTTCGCGCGTCTTGGCGGCGAGGTCGGCGTGGGTGAAGGGTTTCTGCATGAAGTGGACGCCGTCGTCGAGCACGCCGCGATGGGCGATGACGTTGGCGGTGTAGCCCGAAACAAACAGGCGACGGAGGTCCGGAAAGCGTTCCTGGAGTCGCTCGGAGAGGTCCTTTCCGTTCATCCCGGGCATGACGACATCGGTGATCAGCAGGTCGATCGGGCGGGAGACCTTCCGGGCCAGCTCAAGGGCTTCGTGAGGGGTCTTGGCGGTGAGGACGTCGTAGCCGAGCTGATCGAGCATGGTCTTGCCCAACTGCAGGATGGCCGGCTCGTCCTCGACGAACAGGATTGTCTCCCGGCCTCCATGGGGCTGCGGGTGGCTCTCCCTGTGGGGTTGTTGGGCCTGGAGAGTCTGTTCCTGGTGCGGCAGGTAGATCTTGAACGTGGTTCCTTCGCCTGGCTCACTGTAGACGTCGATGAAACCGTTGTTCTGCTTGACGATGCCGTACACCGTCGCCAGCCCCAATCCGGTGCCCTGGTTGGGCTTTTTGGTGGTGAAGAACGGCTCGAAGATGCTCTCGAGGGTCTCGGGGTCCATGCCCGGCCCGTCGTCGCTGACGGCCAGGAGGACGTACTCCCCCGGGGCCGCCTCGGGGTTGGAGGCGCAGTATTCGCGGTCGATCTGCACGTTGTCCGTTTCGATGGTGATTTTACCGCCCCCACCCAGGGCGTCGCGGGCGTTGACGACGAGGTTCGCCAGGATCTGGTCCAACTGGGTCGGGTCGATGCGCACCGGTCCCTGGCTGCCGGGCCTCCAGAGCAGATCGATGTCCTCGCCGATGAGACGTTTGAGCATTCGGAGCATGCCCTTGATGGTCTGGTTGATGTCCAGGATGCGCGGGGCCACCGTCTGACGACGCGCGAAGGCCAGCAGTTGGGCGGTCAGTTCCGCCGATCGCTGAGCGGCGGTTCGGATCTCGCGGACGTCGTCGTGGAACTCGTGGTCGTCGTCCATGCGTTCCAGAAGCAGGTCGGAGTAGCCCAGGATGGACTGCAGCTTGTTGTTGAAGTCGTGGGCCACCCCGCCGGCGAGTCGCCCGATCGCCTCCATCTTCTGCGACTGCAGCAGGTCCGCCCGCAGACGGCGGGTCTCGGTCTGGTCGTTGACCACGCAGATCGCGTAGCGCGGGGTACCGTCGTTGTTCCGGACGACGGCCGAACTCATCAACACCCAGAACACGCCTCCGTCGCGGTGAATGTATCGCTTCTCCAACTGGTAGACGTCGATCTCGCCGGCCAGCACGCGCGCAATGTGAGGCTCTTCCTTGACGAGATCGTCGGTGAAGGTGATCTCGCGGAAGTTCTTCTCCAGCAACTCCTCCTCGCTGTAGCCCAGCATCTCGGCCAAGGCGTGGTTGACCATCAGAAGCTGCCCGTCGGGGGTGACCTGTGCAATGCCCGCCGAGGCGGAATCGAACAGCAGCCGCAACCGCTGCTCACTGTCGCGGAGCGTTTCCTCCGCCCGTTTTCGCCGGCGGATGTTGACGCCCATGAGCATGATCAGTGCCAACAGGCCGGCCATCACCGCAGCAGCCGTCCAGACCAGCCCGCTGTATTCCTCATAGAACGACGAGGTACGGTAGAGCACCGTACTGCCCTCCGGCAGGCGGGAGAGGGGAATGTTGAATCGTTTCAACTGGCGGGCGTCGAACATGGTTCGGTTGGCGCCTTCCCACATCACGGGGATGTCCTCGGCCTTCTCGCCATTCAGGATCCGCTTGGCCATGGTCGCGGCGATGTGCGCCTGGTCGTACGCACGGGTGATCTTGCCGCCCACGATCCCCTTACCGAGGTAGTGGCTGCCCATCGAGTACACCGGGGCCGGGCTCACTCGCGAGACCGTAGCGATCGTGTCGCCCGGGTCCAGGTAGCTTCCGTCGCGTTGGCGGAAGAAGTCCATATAGAGGACCACGGTGTCCTCGGGCAAAGCCCGAAGCTGTCGGAGGAGCTCATCGAGCATCAGTCCGTGCCCGTCCGGATCCAGGAACACCAGCGGCGCCGTGTCGGCGTAAAGCGAAGCCAGTTCCTTGAGATACGCGCGATTCTCCAGGCCCGTTGCCGATGTGTCCGTAATGACGGCGACGCGCTTTGCGGTGGGGCTCAGCTGCAATGCCAGATCGATGGTGGCCTTCTGGTCGAGCTTCTCCACCACGCCGGTCACGCCACTGACGCCGCGGATCATCGAGCGATCGAAGCTGTTGACCCCGCAGAATACCACCGGGCTGCCGGGGAACAGCTCATCGCGCCGACGCAGAAGGAACTGGAAGGCGTTGTCATCGGTCGCGACGATCACGTCAGGCCGGCAGTCGGCGTACTTGCGTTCGTACAACGCTGCCAGCCCCTCCGCGAAAGCCCCGTCCTGCCCGTCCCAGAAACGCTTGGAGTCCATGTACTCGATGTACAACAGCAGATCCGGGCCGCGATGCTCGAAGGCGTCCTTCGCCCCGGCGACCATGTTGGCGGTCCATTCGTACGCCTGGCTGTAGGAGTTCAGCAGGAGCACGCGCGTCACGTCGTTTTTGTTGGGGTCCTGCTGTTGGGCGTGAGCGTCGCAGCACAGCAGGAACATCGCAGCCGCTGCCCCCCACGCTGCCAACCGGAATGTCCGGGCCATCGGCATTGGCAAATCCCTTGCGGGTAGATTGCTTCGGATACGGCAGAAAGGTCATGTCGCCGGGGCGAGCGGTACAAGCGATATGATCGTGCAGAGACGTGCGATCTGTCAATCACATTCGCCGCAGTCCGACGTTTCAGTTCCCCGACCCGGCGGCGTCGGGCTGGGGGCTATCGACAGGGGCGAACTCCTCCAGCCACGTCTTGCTGCCATCGGCAGGGGCATCGGGGGCGGTCCAGTCGGCCGGCGGCACGGGAATCTCGATGTCTTTCACGGTCCGGGCGGCGAACGCGACGGGGTCGGCGGAGGCGTCGGCCGGCTCGCTCGCCGGTGGGGCGGGAATCGGGCCGAACAGTGAGAAACCGTTCGCCTCCTCCGCCCTCGACGCGGCAGGGGAGCTTTCCGACGGTGAAACCGGCCCGGCCGATTCGCTCGGCGGTCGGGTGGCCGGCGGGGATGGGAGCATCGCCACCAGCAAAGGCCCGGCTTTCCATGCACCCACGAGAATCGCCGACGCCAGCAGTACGATCGCCACCGCGACCCGGACGGGGGTGGCCGCCCGGCCGACGGACTTCGAGGCGTCGTCGGGCCTTTCGGCCATCGCGGCTTGCAGCGCCTCCGACGCTTCGGCGCAGTTGGCGTGGCGCTGGTCGGGGTCCACGGCGATCATCCGAAGCACCACGCGATCCAGGTCCGGCGGGACGGCGGGGTTGTGCTCGGAGGGAGCCGACGGGGACCCCATCTGGAATGCCAGCGCCAGCTCGGCCCGGTTGCGGGCGGTATATGCCGGTCGGCCGGCGAGCATGAAATACAGCGTCATCCCGAGGGAGAACACGTCGCTGCGACGGTCTACCTTGCCCGAGAGATTCTGCTCGGGCGACATGAACGCGATGGTCCCCAGTGAACTGTCCTGGGTGACGTACGTCTCGTGGATTTCGCCGGTGGTATCCTGGGCGATCCCGAAATCCACCACGCGGACGCGCCCGGTCGCCCGGTTCACCAGCACGTTGCGCGGTGTGATGTCCCGGTGGATCACGTCTCGGCTGTGGGCGTAGGAAAGCGTGGCTGCCGCCTGCCGGGCGATGGCGACGGCCTGGTCCGGGGCGAAGGGCCCGTCGGTTCGTACCCGCGAGTCGATCGTCTCGCCCTCGACGAGCTCCATCGCGAAGTAGGGCAGGTTCGGCGGGTGATACTCCATCGAGTAGATCGGTGCGATTCCTTCGTGCGAGAGATTCGCCGAGAGGACCGACTCGTGGTGAAATCGCCGGGCGATCTTCGGGCGGCGGGCCAGCGACGGACGCAGCACCTTCAGTGCGACGGTGCGCTTGAGCGACGAATCGGTCGCCTTGTAGACGATGCACATCCCGCCGCGCCCGATCTCGTCGACCACTTCATACGTGCCCACCTTCTGGCCCGGTGCGAAGGGCCCGTGCTCGTCATCGGGCAGTTCGTCGTCGCGGGCCGTCAGGGGCGGCAGATTGTCGGAAGGCTGGCTCATTCGATCAGGGGGTCTCGATCAGTTCTGGTCCTGCTCCGCGCAGGCGGCCTGCCCGGCAGAGAGGATCGCTCGAACTTCCGGCGGGATCCACGCCCGCCCGGCAAGGTCCGCCAGGTTCAGCGCCAGGCTTTGCGGATCGTGCCGTGTAATCCGTCGGCTATGGACCTGCAGCGTGCGGGCGATGGCGGCGTAGTACAGCACGGTCCCGGCCGGTCGGTCCAGTTCACTGGGCGACCGGGCCAGCCGACGCCCAAGGTCCTTGACGGCCTGCAGCGCGTCGATCGCCGGCTCCTCGCCCGTCAGCAGCACCTCCGAGACGCACAACCCGGGCAGCCCGGGCAGGGGGCTGGTCAGCGCCTCGGCCAGTGTCTCGGCCTTGTTGGTGTCATCGTCCGCGGCAGGGTCGTTCCCGTCCATCGCCGCGGCCAGCAGTCTGGCGAGTTGCTCGCCGTTCAGTTCGCCCGTCGTTTCGGTCATGGTTTTCTCCGTCCGTGTCGCCCGTGGTTACGTCAGCGAGGCCGGCTTGCAGGCTGTCGGCTGGAGAGAATTTCGATCAGTTCGTGGATCTCGTCGTCCACGTCGCGCGAGCTGGCTACGTAAGGACGGACGTGCTCGCGCATCGCCAGCTCGAACTTTCGCTTCACCGTGTCGTTCATTGTCGTCGCGCGTGCGGCTGAGGGAAGCTCAAGCTCCTCGGCGATGGTGGCGTAGGGGGCGGGTCGGTCGCCCCGGGTGACGGGGTTCAGCACGCGCCGCTGGAAGACGTCCCAATGGCGCTGCTGGCCGAGACGGATGCACTGGTCTTTCACGTCGGCGATCACGTCCTCCAGCAGTTGGGCAGCCCAGGTGCGATGGAACGCCTCGTCGGGCGGCTCTTCGACGGCTGGGTCGTAGCGTTCCGAGGCGGTGTCCATCCCTTCCAGCGAGAGCAAGCCCTCGGCGGGCTTGCGGCGGGCGGCGTTCTGGCGACGGTGGCAATCGTTGGCGTAGTTGCTCACGGCCGTCAGCAGGAACGAGCGGAATCGGCCCTTATTCGGCGAGGCTTTGCTCACCAACCCCCGTCCCAGCACGACGTCCGTGAAGAACCCCTGCGTGATGTCCTTGGCCTGCTCGCGACGAAAACCCTTTCGCACCAGCCAGGTGTAGACCGGCTTCCAGTACTGCTGGGCGATGGATCCCAACGCGGCCTGGCGCTCGGCTGTGTCGCCGTCGCGGGCGAGGAGGATCTGCGACCACTGGGTGGCCTGGATGTTCCGCTGCGATCCGCCCGTTTCGGTCCAGTAAGCGCCCCTGGCCATGAGTGATGCTCCTTGTGCTTTCGTGCGGACGTGTGTTGGTGAGGTCGCCTCGGGGCGACCCGCTTGGCCGGATGGACCCGCGACGGGAGGCAAGGTTGGGAAATTTCTCGTTTCCCGCCCCGAATCGCCGCAGCCGACCCGTAACCACCCCCGGACGCCCATTCCGGGCGGCCGACGAAGCCGCGAGGCCAACCGAATGAACAATCTTACCAGACAACCGTGCAGAGCGGACAGACAAAACCGCCCCTGGCGCGATGCGCGTCGGCTGGTTCGCCGGCGTCGCTGGATTCGCAGGTGGCTGCCGTACGCGGCTGTCCCGGCGCTGATGTTCGCGGCGATGTTCACGCCCAGCGAAGCAATCGAGCCACAGGCAGGGCCGGTCGCCCCGAGTCTCGACGAGCTTCCGTCGCGGGCGGAGGATGTCGAGAACGTCAAGCCTGCCGACGGTCTGGGCGGCAGAGAGGCCGACAAGCAAACACCCACTCCCACCCACGTCGAGTCAGAAGGAGACACGATATGAAGGCGCGAATCTTGTTCACGGGGCTGCTGGCGGTCGGCGTACTCGCCGGATGCAGCGGCCAGGAGAAGTACACACTGGAGGTCCGCGGGGCGCGGGACTCGCTCGAGAGAAACTTCCCCGAGAAGGCCGAGGTCCACCTCGCCCGGGCCGAGAAACTCGCCGAGAAGTACGACCTGGTGCCCACGCCCGACGCCACGCTGCTCAGGGCCGAGGCCCGCATTCAGCTCAAGGACCTCGCCACAGCCGAGGCGCTGGCGACCGGCGTGGCCGAGAAGCACGTCCCCGGGACGCGCCCTCGCGCACAGTCCGAGGAGATTCTCGGCAAGATCGCCATCCGCCGGGGCGATTTCCGCGCCGCGATGCATCATCTCGTCCAGGCCGACCGCAGCTATGAGTCCTCCGGCGACAAGCAGCGCATCACCGATCTGCTGCTGCTGGTAGAGGGCCTGGAAGCATACGGCCGCGGTCGGATGACCGTCGCCCGCCGGACGTGGGAGAAGATCTCCGACCCGAAGCTTCGCGTCGCCATCGACACCCGTCGCGAGGAGGTCCGCTGAGCAGCGCGGCCCGACAACCATGAACCACCGACTCAACAAGAGGAGAACCATGATGAACAGGGCAACCACACTGACGACCATCGCGGCGATCGCGGTGGGGGCTCTCGGCTCGGGCGCTTTCGCCCAGAGCGACGGCGAGGGAACCTGGACGACGCGGACGATCCGTCCGTCGGCCGACGGCGACGGAACGTACGTCATTCAGATCGACGACTCGAAGGAAGCTCCGCGCCCGGCGCGGACGTCGGTCTCGTCGAGCAAACCCACGGCGACGCCGACGGATACCCGCGAGCCCACCGTGGTGCGCGGATCGGGGACTTCCTCGGCGACGAAGGACTCCGAGCAGATCATCGACGTCGAGCAGATCACCAAGACCGTCCGGGAATCCACCGAACCGCTCTACAAATCGCTCGAAGACACCCGGCTGAAGGAACGCTTCGAGAAGGTCAAGAAGCTCCTGGCCGCCGGTGATGTCGACCGCGACGAGTTGCTCCGGTCGCTCCGCGATCTCAAGGGCGGAATCGACACGTTCACCGGCAAGTGGGAGTCCATCGTCGACCCCCTCTGGGCCGGTCAGGAAGCCCTGGCCAAGGCGATCGACGACATTCGAAAGAAGGTCCCCGCCGACGCGGACGGTGAGATGCCCGAGAAAATCACCAAGCTGCTGGAAAGCTACGATGAACGCCTTACCGACCTGGCCAATCGCATCAAGCAGGCTCCCGAGGGGCAACGGCGCAAGCGCCTCAAGAAGGTCTTCGAGAACGTCCTGTCGCTGCGGCAGTTCACCGAACGTCTCGGGCGATCGGGCATTCACAAGGTGAAGATCAAGCTCATGCTCCGCACCGTGCAGATTCTATCGCGGCTGCAGGATCAACTCCTGGACGCCACGTTCGAGTTGGAAAAGGTCCGCTCGATTCTGTCCAGCGAGAGCGACTTCATCAACGACTACGTCGAACTGCTCCAGATGGCCAAGACCGCCAACGACCTGCTGGCGATGCTCAAGGGCATGCGCGAGGACGGACGGGGGCTGGGCGGAATCCCCTCGAAGGTCGCCGACGTGCGCGTCTCGACCAAGGAGATCACCTCCGGGCTGACCAAGGCGAGCAACTCCGTGCTGGACGACCTGGAGAAGGAAATCGACGTGATGGGCGACGAGATGGCGGCGGATCGTGATGCCCAGAACCTCGCGGACACCGACGTGGATGTGATGATCGAAAAGTATACCACCGTGGACGTGGCGGTCGGAAAGCCCCGCGTCGTCGTGGACTGAGCAACAAGGAGACACTCCCATGAAACACGCAACCATTGCATTGATCGCCGCGGCGATGCTCGCGGGCTTGGTCGCCCCGGCCGCCGCCGACGACGACGTCGAGAAGAAGGACCGACAGGTCTACAACACGCTGATCAAGGAAATCCGCGCCAGCTACCGCAAGCTCGCGTCGGCCTACGACAAGGCGGTGGCCGAGGCCCGCGAAGGCGACGGCCAGGCGTCCACCCGGACCCGCGCGGAAATTCTCGGGCTCAAAGACACCATCGACATGAAGTCGGTCCGGCTGATGCTGGTGGCCGACCGTCACGGCTGGGAGGTCCCGTCCTTCTCCATCGAGGACTTCAAGGGCACCAGACCCGCGCCCAAGCTCTCGGCAGTGGACCAGCTCCTGCCGGGCGACCCGATGGTCACCGAGGCGCTCAACGGCGAGGCCGCCAAGCTCGCCTCGGGCATTCAACTGCCGCTGATCTCGATCACGGCGGGGAGCGGTGCGAGCGATGATCGCCGATGAGATCCTCCGCAACTGTGGCGTGTTTGCCTGGCCGCAACTGCTGCTCAGCACGCTGACGGTGGGAATCGTCGCCGGGTATCTGGTGGCGATCCGGCGCGGGGAGATTGCCCCCGGGCAGAGCCCCTGGGACCGCACGCTGGAGCCGCTGGCGGGTATCGCGACCACGGTGGGTCTGCTGGGCTCGGTGGCCGGGTTCATCGTCGCCTTCAGCGGGTTCGGGGGCGAGAGTCTGAACATCGAACGGCTCACCGGCGGGCTGTCGGCGGCGTATTGGACCACCGGCGTGGGCATCGTCACAGCCCTGTTCGCCACGGTCGGAGCCTACGCCCTGAGCGTGCTGAACCGCACGGAGGCGTGAAATGAACGCCCGCATGATGGTTCCGCTGATCGACCTGGTCTTTCTCACGCTGGGATCCGTGCTCGTGGCGATGACGCAGATGGAACGCGTCGAATCGATCGCCGTGGACATTGCCCGCGTGGGCAGGGGCGCTGCCATCGTGCAGCGGGGGGAGTTGGAAGTGCTCTCGGTCACTCCCGAAGGATTGCGGCTGGGAGAGCGGGCGATCGCTCCGGCTGAGCTGGCCGACGTCGTCGCGGGCAAGCGCGTGGTGATCCGGGCCGAGAGGTCCATGCCCACCCAGCGAACCCTGGCGGTGCTGGCTGAGGTCCTGGACGCCGGGGCGGAAGCATCCATCGAGGTCAACCAGGCCGGGGACCCCGTCGGGCCCCGGGGGAGTCGGTAGATCATGTCCAGATCCAGTCTCATCATCGGGTTGCTCGTGGCGATCGGCCTTCACGCGGTGCTCTTTGGGCCTTCGCTGTGGACCGATACTCCCCCCGAGACGCCCGACCGGCCGACGGTTCCGCCGGTGGCCATCACCCCACCGCCCGAACCGCAGAGCGAACCCGAGCCGGCTCCCACACCGCCCTCCGAGCCGGTCAGGCAGCCCGCTCCGCCGACGCCCCCGCCGCCGACCGAAAAGCCCGCCCCGCCGCTGCGCGAGGTTCACCAGCAGCCCACCGAGGCGGACCCGCCGCCCGAGGAAGGCGACACCCACGCCACACCGGCAGAGGACGTGGACGACAGCGACCTGCCGCCCCTGCGCATCGTCTGGGATTCGCCGGCTGAGCTGCGGCGCGTGGCCGGCCAGTTGGGGCTGCGGATCGTTGCGGTCAACGCCGCCGGTGAGATCCTCGGGGAAGTTCCCTCCGAGGGACCTGTAAAACTCGTGGAGTTCACCGGCCAACTCAGCCGCTACAGCAATCGCGTGCGAACGCTTCCGGTGCGGTTCTTCGGAGGACAGCTGACCCGGTCGACTCGTACAAGGCGGCTGTGGGTGCTGGTCCCGGTCGACCTGGACCAACGCTGGATCCGGATGCAGAAACGCGTGATCGCCCAGGCGGGGGTCGAGTTGGCGGGCGTGCGAGAGCTGGAAGGCCAGTTCCGCGCCGCCGGCGACGGCCTGCACCTGGTGGTGACCCGAATCAGGCAGAGCGTAAATTGACGCGGCAACCCCCGCGGGAAGGAGATGCACCATGCGAGCCCATGACGGAATTCTGATCCTCGCGCTGTTTGTGCTGGCGTTGGCGGGATGTCGCAAGGAGGACACCAACGACAGCGCCGCCGCCCCCGACGCCGAGCAGCCACCCATCGCGTCTCGACAGAACGACCGGGTCGTCGACGAGACTCCAGCGGCGGTGTCCGCCGACGAAAAGCACCAGCCCGGCGACACGGGC
>JBKHCL010000205.1:0-2784 GCA_046541875.1 Phycisphaerae bacterium
CAAACCCCTTCATTGACGTCTGACATTCTCCCGCGCGATCGGCCGGGCGGCAAGGGGAAATCGGCTGAGATGCCCGGCTGGGCGCCTCTACAATTGGTATATTGTCGACGCGTCATTCCGGTGGGTCGCGGGGAGGGGGCGGGGAGTTTGACATGGCTGATGAGCGGAAGAAATCGAGTCGTCGCTGGGTCTGGATCGTCGCGGGGCTGATCGTTCTGCTGGCAGGGCTGACGCTGCTGACTCCGGCAATCGCGTCCAGCGGCTGGGGCGAGTCGATGATCGCCTCGATCGTTGCCGATTCGCTCAACGGTGAGGTCTCGCTGGAGGACCTTTCGATCAGTTGGGGCGGGCCGACGGAGATTCGAGGCTTTCTGCTGCGTGATCTCGACGGCAGGGAGCGGATCGAGCTGCGGCAGGCTGCGCTTTCCCGCGGGCTGTGGGGGTTGGCGTGGAACGCCGAGGACTTCGGCGAGCTGACCCTTACGGGCGTGCGCCTGACGGTATGGGCGGACCGCCCCTCGCCGTTGCTGCCGCCATCGAAGGAGCCAGAAGCGCCCTCGGAACGTGATCAGCCGAGCGAGCTGCCTGCGCCCATCGGCAGGATTACCGTTCGCGATGCGCTGGTGACGATTGTTCGCGCCGACGGCAGCCGACGGACCATCGGCCCCATCGAGGGTCGCGTGAGTCTGCAGACGCTGAGCAACATCGTCGCCGAGATCAGCGTAGCCACCCCGGAGGGCAGCTCGCTGCGGTTGCGGGGGGACGTGAAAGACCTCGTCCGCGCGGGTCGACTCGACCCGGCGGGTGCATCGGGTTCGGCGAGCATCCGCACGCTGGACGGGCCTTTGGCGGCTGGGCCTTTCGCCGCCCTGGCCGGAGGGAGCCCGGGGCTGACCGGCTTTCTCACGATCGACGCCAACGCCACCTTCACAGGCCGACGCGCCGAGATGTCCTCCCTGGTGGATTTCGACATTAATCCGGGCGCGGGTCGGCCGCCATTTGCGGGGGCTGCCCGGGGCAGCGCAACGCTTTCGCGCGACGCGAATGGCGGGCCGATGGTGTCCTCGGCCCAGCTGCGCCTGACGGATCTCTCGGCCGACGGCAAGCGGCTGGGCGATCGGCCGATCACACTGCAGTTGCGGCGCCTCTCGCGCGACACCGACGGCGGGGTGCGGGTGGCGAAGCTGGGTCTGGCCGGTCCGGCGGGAACGCTCACGCTCACCGACGGGCACTGGCCCGGCCGCGATGTGCAGACCGCCTCGGGAACATTCGACGCCAACGCCGATCTGCAGGAAGCGATGGCGATGATCGCCCCGCTGCTGGGTCGCCCCCAGCCGCCGGCGGTGTGGGGCAAGTTGCGGTGGTCGGCCTCGGTCCGCTCGGGGGCCGATGGCGTGCGCCTGGCCGGCGGTGGCAGCGTGAGCGATCTGCGCGTCGGGCGCGGCGACAACGTGGTGCGCCGCAAAACGGTGCGTGTGGACCACGAGGCCCTGCTGGCGACGGACGGGTCTCGCGTGAGTCTGGAGACATTCGAGCTGGCCGCGCCGCAGCTGTTGCGGGTGACGCTGAGCGGGGACGTCACCGAGTTGCGCACGCGTCGGTTGACCGACCTCTCCGGCGAGTACGAAGCCTGGTGGGAGGCGGTCAACGTGGTGCTGGCGGAGCTGGCACCCGGGGCCACCGAGAATGTGACGCTCAAGGGGCGAAGCTCCGGGCCGCTGGCGATTCGCGGGCCGTTGCACCAGCCGAAACTGTCTCCGTCGTTCCGCAAGGCCACCGGCACGGTGCGCATGGGCTGGGCGTCGGGACGGGTGTACGGCATTCCACTGGAGAAGGCAGACATCGAGGCGAAGCTGGTTGACGGAACGGTTCAGCTGCCGGTGCGGGAGATCGCCTCGGGCGAGGGCAGATTCCGCGTGGGCGGGGTAGTGGATCTCACCGGGAAGGTGCCCGTGTATCGCCTGGACGGGACGGTTCAGCCGCTGGAGAACATCGCCCTCACCCAGCCGCTGCTGACCGAGCTGCTGGGTCGCTTGAACCCGGTATTCATGCAGACCGCCGGGGTCAGCGGAACGGTATCGCTCAAGACGAAGGACCTGGTGATTCCGCTGGACGCCAATGCCCTGTCCACCGGCGGAGGCAGCGGGCAGCTGGACCTGAGCAAAACGCAGTTGATCCCCCGCGGCTTGCTGGGTCGGCTGATTCCCGACCGCTACATTCGGCCTGGTGAGTCGCTGCCGGTTTCGATGAACACGATGAAGTTCGCCCTGCGCGACGGGCGGATTCACTATCGCGATTTCCGGATGACGCTTCCGCGCAAGTATGCCCTGGAGTTCTCCGGATCGGTTGGGCTGGATGGCACGCTGGACCTGGCGGTGGGCGTGCCGATCCACGCCGGGCTGCTCGAGCAGCTGGGCGTGAAGGGCAAGGCGGCCACCTACGCGAGATTGCTGGAGGGTACGGTCGTTCAGATTCCGCTGCGGGGCACGCGGACCCGCCCGCGGCTGGACCTTTCAGCCGTCGACGCGCGCGGGCTGCTCAAGCAGATCGCCGAGGATGTGCTCCGCAGGGAGGCTGCCCGGGCGCTGGAGAATCTCCTCAACGGCAAACGCCAGAGCGACGACGGCGACGCGCCCCAGGCGGACGACCCGAACGCCCCCACCACCCAACCGGCCCGGAAGAAGCCGGACCCGGTCGAGTCGATCTTCGACCTGATCGACACCCTGGGCGGTTCGCGTCGCAAGGATGCCGAGAAGAAGTAGCGGCTGAGGAAATATCGCCGAT
>JBKHCL010000206.1:0-2743 GCA_046541875.1 Phycisphaerae bacterium
GTCGGGGTCATTCCGCGGACCTTACGGAACGCCTGTGCGAACGATTCGGATCGGCGGTAGCCAACCAGCCTGGCGACGACGCCGACGGCTGCGTCGGTATTGGCCAGCATGTCCGCCGCCCGGCGCCAGCGTTCCTCGTCCAACCGCTTGGACAGGGTGATGCCTGTTTCCTGTCGATAGCATCGGGACAGGTGCTCCCGGGTGACGCCCATCGACCGGGCCAGGCGGGTTACCGTCGGCAGCGTCGCCTGCCGGTCCCGCACCAGGCGCTCGACGCGGTTGGCCCAGTACCCCGTGGCCGAGCCGCCTGCCGGCCTGGACGCGGATACCTCCGCCGCCAGTTCGCTCAGCAGCAGTCCCAGACGCCCGCAGGCGCGGGCATACACCGCCGGGCGCTGCCAGTGTTCGTTGCGGATCAACTCCATGGTCAGCATGCATTGAGAGGCCAGCATCTCCGGGATGCGGACCGGCAGGTCAACGCCCCAGACCTCCCGCGGCGCCGGTTGCCTGCCGGCGGGTGGCGTGTGGATCAGCTGCCCGGGGTGCCCTTCTCGCGGCTGGTAGGCCACGTCGAATGTCAGGCGGATCAGGTGCACACCGGGCGAAAGTTCCAGGCGGTATTCGCCCCCGGGTTGCAGCAGCATCACGCCGGTGGGGCTGTACCGGGCCGAAGAGGCACCTTCGTGCAGGACGACGGTGCCGTCCCGGACGCCGATCATCCGGTAGGAGTTCGGCCTGGAGATGACCAGCTGGTCGCCGTCCGGTGCGCGATGATACCCGCAGCGCAGCACCGCCGGACCGTACGGACCGAAGACCGCCAGTGGCCCGGCCTGTACCTCTTGACCCGCAGGATGTTCCACGCGATCCATGGCCGAAAGGATATCACGCATTCAATGGTATATCACAGATAAACTGTGCCATGGCCGGTTCGTGGAGGGGTTAAAGGGGCAGAGACGGGTACGGAACCAAACCAAAGCGTTTGCCTGAACAGGAGATGAACATGAGGATTACGGGAATGCGAATGGCGTCGGCGGCACTGGTCCTTCTGGGGTTGGTAGGGCTGGTGCGGGCCGAGGAGAAAAGGCAGGTCGCCACCCCTGCGGTGGAGACGTTTACCAAATACGTGCGGCTGGACGTGGAGCTGCCCAAGGCCCTCCGGGATGACAAGAGCGTGACGCTTCATCTCGGTGGCGGAGGGGAGGCGGGCTTCCACCAGGCGTGGGCGACGGCGGAGGGCGTGAAGGTCATCTCCGACGCAGTCGACGCGACGGGGTTGGTGCTGAAAGACGGCAAGCTGAAGGGCACGGTGGAGATCGCCGACCTCCGCGACGGATCCGAGGCCGGGCTGGCCGCCGAGTTCACTATCGACGGCACCGTCGACGGCGGGAAGGTCCGCGGCAGTTACTCCGGCTGGCGGGCGGTTCGCGAACTGGGCACAGACAACATCGAGTACCTCAGCGACAAGCCCGCCGTCCGTCCCGCCGAGATCCGCTGGAGCTTCAAGAAGAAGACATCCGTCAAAGAGACCCTCTCCGGCACGGCGGTGGACGCCAAAACCGCTGCCGAGGGTCAGCAGTTCGCCAAGGGGCAGAACTGGCCGCATCTGCGTGGCCCGAACGACGACTGGTCGGCCGCTCCGTTCAAGGGCGAGTTGATCAATGATATGACCCAGGCCCGTCTGGTCTGGAAAAGCGAGACCACCCCGGCGGCCCGCTCCCAGGTTACCCGCTACAGGGAAGGCAACATCGTGCGGTACCTCGAGCGGGGTCTGGCGGGCGGCGGAGCCAGTCCGGTGCTGGCTGACGGGCGGGTGTATTTCCAGTACTTCAAGCCGACCGGCGACGAGGTGAGTGAGAAGACCGTCAAAGGCCAGATCAAGAACGATCGCCGCACGATCGTGGACATGTGGAAGACCCGAGCCACCGACGTAGTGCTCTGCCTGGATGCCGCCACCGGGCGGACGCTGTGGAAGGCGGAGATCCCCGGCGGGCGGTACTACCCGGCCATGTCCGGACGCATGGGCTCCACCAAGGGCTGGTACGCGCCGCAGCCAGCCGTGGCCGACGGTCGCCTCTACGTGACCACCACCGCCGACGTGACCCACTGCTTCGACGCCGAGACCGGCAAACTGCAATGGGCGAAGAAGATGCCGATGCAGACCGTGCGCACGGTGATCGACGGCGTGCTGCTGCCGTCCGGCAACCACCTGATCGCCTGCGACGCCGCCACCGGCGAGGAGTTGTGGCGCAAAGAAAATGTGAACTCCGGCGTGCGCGCGCCCCTCCACTGGCGCCACAAGGGAAAGGACTACGCCATCGCCGGGTACAATCGGGGCCATTGGCGGGACAACGCCGGCGGGGTGATCTGCGTCGAACCGAAGACCGGCAAGGAACTGTGGCGCATCGAGGAAGGCCTGGGGAAGAATGCGGATTCGCTCTACCTGGCCGACGACACCCTTTTCGCCAACATTCAGACCGAGCGCAAGGCGCCCGGCCAGGTCGGGGCGTTCCGCCTTTCGGCCGAGGGGGCCGAGAAAATCTGGGAACTGCCCGAGAAGTATCCCTACAAGGCCCAGAATCGTCCGCTGATCGCCAACGACGGGCTGCTGCTGCACCGCAACGGCGACAAGAGCGGCGTGGCCGTGATCGTGCAGATCGCCACCGGTGAGATCGTCAAGGAAATGCAGTTCCCCGCCGGCCGGGGTTTTCTCTATCGGGTGGGCGATCGGTTGATCCTCCAGCGC
>JBKHCL010000091.1:0-12587 GCA_046541875.1 Phycisphaerae bacterium
TGAATGACCTTGAAGAAGAAGACGAAACGAATCCTGCTGATCGTGGCGGTGCTGGTTGTCGCCGGTGCGGGAGCTATCTGGTACGGCCTGTCGAATCGGGACTCCCAGTCATCACCGCAGAACTCAGGCAAGAAACCCAAACCCTTGCAGGTGAAAGTCCAACCGGTACGACGGGGCGAGATTGTCCAGCGCCTGGAACTCAGCGGTGAAGTGGTGGCCACCGACTCGGTCGTCATCGCCGCGACCAAGGAAGGCCCGATCGAGTATTGCCCGTGGCGTGAGGGCGACGAAGTCAAAGGCCCTCACCGGGAAGGCGAGGCGGTTACGCCGGGCCAGAAGCTCGTTGAGATCGACCGCGAGGTCCATCGGGCCGAAGCTCGGACCGCGGAGGCGGATCTGGACGTTGCCCGCGCGAAGCTGGCGGACCTGAAGGCCGGGGCTCGATCCGAGGAAATCGACCAGACTGAAGCCAGTGTCCGGCGCTGGCAAGCGACGCTGGCTGAGGCGCGCAAGAGTTATGAGCGGCAGAAACAACTCGTCGCTGATGATTTCACGTCGGAGCAGAGCGTCGACCAGGCCCGCGAGCGGATGGAAGTCGCCGAGGCTGAACTGGCCGCCGCCCGCGAGAAACTTCGCATGCTCAAGGCTGGCCCGACCGAAACCGAGATCGCCGTCCAAGAGTCAGCGGTCAAGCAAGCCGAGGCCAAACTGGACTTGGCCAAAGCGCACTTGGCCGAGTGCGTCGTCACCGCTCCCTTCGATGGCGTGATCACCGCAGTGCATGTCCGTCGCGGTGATCTGGCCACGCCGCGAAGCCCGTTGTTGGAGATGTATGCCCCAGACTCGCTGGTCATTCGCTTCTCCGTGCCCGAGGCGCATGGCTCAGCCGTTCGGCCGGGGCTTCGGCTGCAAGCTACGCTCGACGCACTCAACGGACGAGCGTTCGACGCCGAGATCACGCGCGTCTATCCCCAACTGGACGAGGCGATGCGCACGCGCACGGTCGAGGCCCAACTCACCGAACCGGCCGAGATCGTTCCGCACATGTTCGCCCGGCTGAAGCTTGAATTGCGGCGTGCCGACGATGCCGTGCTCGTCCCCGCCGAGGCCGTCCTGACCGCGCCGACAGGCGAGCGATATGTCTTCGTGGTCAACCAGGGCAAAGCGAAGCGGCAGGTCGTGGAAGTTGGCATCGAGGAGGAAGATACGATCCAGGTCCTCGGCGGGCTGGAACCGGGCCAGCGCGTGGTCGTGGCCGGTCAGGCGGCGCTGCGTGACGGCCAGCCTGTCCGCGCGGGCGGCCAAGGTAGCTCCGGCACCGGGAAGTCACAGGGCGGTACGCAATCGAAGTCCGAAAAATCCCCGGCCAATGCGGGGGATGACCAATGAAAATCACGCAATACGCCGTCCACCGACGCCTGGCCACCGGCGCGATCGCGCTGGCGGTAATCGTTCTGGGCCTCTACGGCCTCTGGCGGCTGCCCGTCGATTACCTGCCCGAAGTGACCTATCCGCTGGTGAAGGTCCAGATCCGCTGGCCCGGCGCGACAGCCGAGGAGATCGACAAGGACATCGCCGACCCGGTCGAACGTCTGATGGCCACGGTGGACTATCTCGACGATCTGGAATCGACCTGCCGCGAGGGCGTTTATTCGCTCGACGTGAACTTCGAATACGGGGCCGACGTGGACGTGGCGTTTCAGGACGTGCTGGCCGCCTTGACCCGCGCCGAGCAGGACCTGCCGGACGACATCGACCCGCCGTACGTCTTCAAGGCCGACCCGTCCCAGTTGCCGGTGATGCAACTGACGATCCGCTCGGATCGCTGGGGACCGGTCGAGCTGCGCGAATGGACCGACAACTGGTTGCAGGACCGCATCCTCGCGGTGCGCGGCGTGGCGGGCACGGAGATCGTCGGCGGACTGGAACGGGAAATACGCATTCTGCTTGATCCGCTGCTGATGGAAAAGCACCGGATACCGCTTGAGACGGTGATGAAACGGCTGGCCGAGGAGAACGTCGAGCAGACCGGCGGACGCGTCACCGTCGGGCGGCGCGAGATTATCGCCCGCACCATGGGCGAGTTCGACGAACTGGAGCAAATCCGCTCGGTTGTCATCGACCGGCGCGGCGGTAAGAAGCTCTACCTGCGGGACATCGCGGATATTGTCGATTCGCATGAAGACGAGCGGATCATCGCCCGCTTCAACGGCCAACCGTGTGTCAAGCTGTCGGTCCTCAAGGAAGCCCAGGCCAACACCGTCGAGGTTGCCCGGGCGGTCCAGACCCAACTGGATGAACTGCGCCCGACGCTTCCACAGGGGATAGAACTCGGTTTCGTAGAGAATCAGGCCGAGTACGTGGACAGGGCGCTGGCGGGCGTCCGTGACGCGGCCATCGGGGCGTTCGTCCTGCTGGTCATCGTGGTCTACCTGTTTCTCGGAAGCATCCGTCAAGTACTCGTCATGGCAGCGGTGCTGCCGATGACCCTGATTATCAACTTCGGCTTGATGAAGGTTGCCGGGTTCTCGCTGAACATCTTCTCGCTCGGCGGCCTGGTCGTCGCCATCGGCGTGGTGCTGGATAACTCCATCGTCGTGGTCGAGAACATCAGCAGACTGCGGCACGACCAGGCCGACGGGTCCACCGACGAGCAGGCGGTCGTCGGCTCGGCCGAGGTCGGACCGGCCATCGTCGCCGCAACCGTGTCGTTCCTGGCCCTGTTCGTTCCGTTCCTGCTGGTGCCGGGCCTGACCAGCCTGCTGTTCCGTGAACTGATTCTCGTCATCGCGGGTATTGTGGTCGTCAGTCTCACCGTAGCGATCACGATAACGCCGATGTTGACGACGCTCCTGTTCGGCAAGCAGACCCAGCACCGCAACGCCACCCGCTTCGAGCGGTTCTTCGACCGGGTCACCGACGGATACGGCTGGCTGCTCGATCTCGCCCTGCGCGGTCGCTGGACCGTGGCCGTGGCGTTCGGTGCCGTGCTGGGTCTGGCGATCTGGCTGACAGGCAGCGTCGGGGGAGAGTTCTTTCCCGCCGTGGATGACGGGCGCATCATGGTCAAGGTCCGCATGCCGACCGGAACCTCGGTTCACGAAACCGACGCTGTCCTGAGACAAATCGAAGAACGTATCGCCGACGATCCGCTCATCGAGAGCACCTTCGTATTGGCCGGTGGACAGGTTCGAGGACTGACCACCTACGAAGTCGCCAACGAGGGCGAGGTCGACATCCAACTCATTCCCAAGGCAAACCGGGATATCAGCACCACTGAATACGTGGCGCGGCTCCGGCCCATCGTCGGTAAAGTTCCGGCCCCCGGCGGAAAGGTCATGGCACGCCAGATGCCCATCAAAGGTATCAAGGGCCTGCGCGCCGCCGACGTGCTCGTCGAGGTTCGCGGCCAGGACATGGACGTCCTCGACGATCTGGCTCGACGCACCGCCCAGACGATGGAAGGGCTTGGGCAGTTCCGTAACGTCTCGGTCTCGATGGACATCACCAAGCCCGAGTACCAGGTCCGGGTGGATCGGACCAAGGCGGCCGAGTTGGGCGTCTCCGTCGGCGACATCTCCGGCACGTTGCGCTCGCTGATCACCGGCGCGGTGGTCAGCCGCTACCGTGAGGCCGGGGAGTACTACGACATGCGCGTGCTGGTTCCCGAAAGCGGCTTTACGTCCCGGAAGGATGTCGCGAACCTGGTCGTCTCCGGCAGTGGTGGCGACGCCATCCGGGTACGCGACGTGGCGAGCGTTCGAGAAGCCGTCGGGCCGGTGGAGATCGTCCGTCAGAACCAGGTCAAGCAGGTCACGGTGGAGGCCAGCACGGCAGGGGTCGATCTGGCCGCCGCCATGGCCGCATTGCGCCCCGCCCTGAACGATCTCGACCGCCCGGCAGGCTACGAGTTCGACTTTGGTGGACAGGCCGAGTTGATGGCCGACATGCGGCAGGCCGTCATCGCTGTCGTCGCCTTCGCCGTGTTCTTCTCCTTCATTGTCCTGACGGTTCAGTTCAACAGCGTCAAGCTCCCGGCCCTGATCCTGGGCAGCGCCCCGTTCTGCCTGACCGGCCTGGTGTTCGGTCTGTACGTCTCCGGCCTGGCCTTTGGGGCGACGGTCCTGATCGGTATCCTGGTGGTCGTCGCCCTGAACGTCAACGACGGCGTGCTGCTGATGACCTTTGCCGAGGAGCTTCACCAGAGACAGGGTTTGTCCGGCCGTGATGCCGTCCTCCAGGCCGCGAAGATTCGCCTGCGCCCCCGACTCATGACCACCATCACCACGATCATCGGCTTTGTGCCCCTGGCCCTCAACCTCGGCGAGGGCGCGGACATGCTCCAGCCCATGGCCATCGGAGCCATCGGCGGCCTAACCGCCGAAGCCATCGTCGCCCTGTTCTTTATGCCGTGCCTGTATGCATTGGTAACGGGAAGGGCTGCCAAGGAAGGCTGATCTGTGTCACCACGGTCCATGAGCCTGCGGACGGCACACTCCACCTGCGCCACCGGCTAGGCTTGGCCACTCAGTCGCAGGGCCAACTCGGCAACGCGGCGGCCAAGGTTGCGTGCTGTCTTGAGCCCGTCCTCGTCTGCTTCAATACCGCCTGGCCCGCGGCTGTGAAGCGCCGCTCCGAAATGGGCCGAGTCTTTCCCGTCGCTGACACAGACCATGTCGTGGCACAGCATCGCTGCCCGCACAGACTGGAGCGTCAATTCCTGCCCGCCGTTGCGGACGCCTCCGACGGCCAGCACGCCGCCGACCTTGTCCCGCAGCAACCATCCGTTGCGGCGGAAGACCACACAACGGTCGAGCAACGCTTTGCACTGGGCCGTCATGCCCCCGAAATAAACGGGCGTGCCGATGATGATGCCTGCCACCTTCGGATCGGCGAGCACGGGGATCAACTCCGCAAAGTCATCGTCCCAGCCGCAGATCAACCCCTGCTTGCAGATGCCGCACGCCGTGCATGGGCCGATCTTCTTGCCGGCCAGTTCGACCAGTTGGGTCTCGATCTGCGGATCAGCCTCCTCGGCTGCGTCCAGGCAGATGCGCATGGCCTTGAACGTCGATTGCCCCTGACGAGGGCTGCAGCAGATGCCAAGGATTCGCAGGTTCATGTAGTTTCCTTTCAGAGGGTCAATCGCAGGTACAATTGTGGCAGAATGCGAGGGAGTTGTCCTATGTCAGGCAAAATGACAAATCGCCGACGCGGGAACATGATCTCCATGTCGGCCAGCGAATTTTCCTCGGTCGAGATTCCGAAGGTGTGCACGTCGTGGTGGGTGTTCTCCTCGCACGCCATTCGCACGTCGTGCTGTGCGTAGCGGGTGTTCGGGTCGTATCCCTGGTCCTGCGGTTTGCCGTCGGTGACGAGGATGATCAGCCTCTGACGGTGCGGCTGGGCGGACAGCAGCCAACCGGCGTGACGCAGGGCGGGTCCGATGCGCGTGGAGCTTCTCGGCCAGGCCGCCAGAATGCGCGGGATCGCCTCGGCCCAGTCATCGTCGAAGCCTTTGAACTCCAGGAAATCGCACTGTTGCGGGCCGTTCGAGCTGAATCCGCAGACGGCGAACCGGTCGCCCAGCGACGAGAGACCCTGCCCGAGAATGACGGCTGCCTGCTTTTCGACGTCCAGGATCTTCCTGATTCCGGTGGAGGCAGCGTCCAGCGTTTCGCCGGTCGATCCGCTCACGTCCAGCAGGAGCAGCACGGCCAGGTCGCGATGCTGGATGCGGGGCTTTTCGTAGAACCGCACCGGGGGCGACGGCTGACGCCGGCGGTCTACCATGTGCGTCACCAGCTCATCGGTGTTGATGTCCTCCCCGTCGGGCAGGTACTTCTCGCGGCGGGCAAGCTCGGGCTTGAGACGCTCGAAGACCGCCCGCACCTTTCGCGCTTGCTCCAGCCAGCCTTCGTCAGGGGTGGTTCGGGGGGCCGGCTCGACCCGGCGAGGATGCACGTGACACCAGTCCGGGCGGTAGTCGTTCTGCTGAAAGTCCCACTCGTCGTAGAGGTAGGCGGTGCCGGCGGGTTCGGTGGCGTCCTGATCTTCATCTTCGCTGGTTGACTCGTCGTCAGCCTCGCCGGTGGCCGGCGACGGTTGCTCCTGGCGGTCTGCGTCATCGTCACCCGTGCGGGAGCGGTTCTTCAGGTCCGCGACGAATGCGTCGCTGGTGGCCGGCGCGAACCCCATGGGGAACAGGAAGTCCGGCAGGAACGCGACAGGCCCCATCCGCTCGGCATGCAGCGATGGGCAGGCCTGCAGCAGTTCCCGCGTCCAGGGGCGGTCCAGCTCGCTGGCGGAGGCGAAACAGTCCCGGCTGCGGTCACAGGCGTCGCGCAGGGCTTGCAGGGCGGGGGAGTGTTTGGCGCTGTCCAGTGCGTCCAGCAGCAGCCGGTGCGGGCCGGTGTCGGCGATCGTTTCGGCGTGCATCGCCAGGCCCCAGTCGATCAGTCGTCGGGCTCCGGGCCAGCGCCGCCGGGCGGCCCGAAGCAGGCGGACATACTCCAGAACGCACAGCAGGTTCACCCGCCACGAGGCTGTGCCCGCCAGCGAAGCGGCTGTGGGGTAGTCGCCATGGCCGTGAATGACGGCGAAGGAGTCCTCTATGGTCGCCGAGGCCGACGCGATCGCGCAGAGGCGGTACCAGTTGCGATTGGCCCGGGGGGAGTCGAACCGGCGGCAGCGGGCCGAGAGATACACGTGTCCGGACACCGTGACGGTGGAGGTGCCCCGTTCGATCAGGTCGTCGGAATCCAGGTCGCCGAGGTCTGCGATCTCGCAATCGATGCCCGTCAGTGCGCGGAGCAGGGTTTGCAGTGAGTCGGCTACGTCGATAAGTCGACACTCCCGCGTGATCGATCGGATGTACGTTTCGGCCGTCCGCAGTTCGCCGCGCAGAAAGCCGTATCCCGACTCCGCGTTGCGGCTGTGGATGGTGCGGGCCACATCGAGATACTGCTCGATCTCCTCGGGCTGCAGGCGGTTTCGCAGCCGGTCGTAGCCGGCCAGGAACGCCATCGCCAGTTCGTGGTCGCTCTGCCAGAGCTGTCTCATCCAGGTCAGGGCGTTGCGCAGTTGCTCGGGCGAGTCGCCCAGGCGGTTATCGGCGATCGCCTCGAAGAACCGGATTCCGTAGTAGAGCTTCTCATCGGCGAGGGTGGCCCCGAGGTCGACCAGGTCGGTGAAGATCCCGGGCAGGTCCATGATCCATCGGTTGGGCGGGCTCAGCGCGCCGAGGAACTGCCGCAGGACGTGGTCGTAGCAGCTCTGGTCGGACTGCTTGAGCAGGTTGAAGAAGCTCTCGGTAACCTCTCGGCGGTGTCGGCCGAGATGTCCCTCGCGATAGAGTTCCTCGATGGTCTCGCGGAAGATATCCCGGTAGCCCCAGGTGACGCTCCTGAGCGAGAATCCGTGCTCGCGTGCGGGTTGGTCAGCGGGAGGTTCGGGGGTCACCGGTTTGCTCCATGACGTCGCCGAAGTACAGTTGTGCGATGCTCTGGATGGATTCGAGCACGTCCGGCTCGTCGGTGAGGGTCTGACTGATGGCGTGGCGGGTCGCCTGCACGGGGGTCAGCCCGCCCTGCACGAGTCGGCCGACGTATACCAACAGGCGCGACGAGATGCCCTCGTCCAACCCGTAGCCTTTGAGCCGGCGGATCTTGGTGCCCATCTGGGCGAGTTTGCGCGCGTCGGGTTCGGCCAGACCGCTCTCGGAAGCGATGATCCGTGTCTCGATTTCCTCGGGCGGATGGGTAAAGTCGATGCTCGCGAACCGCTGCTTGGTGGACTGCTTGAGATCCTTGACGATGCTCTGGTAGCCCGGATTGTAGCTGAGCACCATCATGAAGTTCTCGTGAGCGGGGACGACTTCGCCGGTCTTGTCGATGTAGAGGATCCGCCGATCGTCGGTGAGACTGTGGATGATGACGGTGGTATCTTTACGGGCCTCGACGATTTCATCGAGATAGCAGATCCCCCCATGCCGCACGGCCAGCGTGAGTGGTCCGTCCTGCCAGACGGTCTGGTCGCTCTTGAGCAGGAACCGTCCGACCAGGTCCGCGGCGGTGAGATCCTCGTGGCAGGAGACGGTTACCAGCGGGAGCTTCAGTTCGTGGGCCATGTGCTCGATGAACCGCGTTTTGCCGCAGCCTGTCGGGCCCTTGAGTATCAGCGGGATCTTCGACCGGAACGCCACGCGGAAGACGACTTCCTCGTCGTCCTGCGGGACGTAGTTGGGCTGCTCGGTGATGCGGAACTGATCGATGTCCTGCCGTGTGCTCACGAGAGCGGCCTTTCCATGAACTTCCCTGTCGCGGTGGCTCGGCGCTCGCCCTCCTGCACCAACGTCGCCTCGACGAGGAACAGCGGCGACGATTCGCGCGTCACCCGGGCGGTCACCTCCAAGGGTGATTCCAGCACGATGGGGTGCCGGAAGCGAACCGTCAGCTCTGCCGTCACCGCGCGAATCCCGCGCGCGAAGAGGCAATTGGTCATCGCGCCGTCGGCGATGGCTGAGATCACCCCGCCATGCAGCATGCCATTGTAGCCCTGGTACCGGGCTGGGCAGGCGAACTGGGCTTCAACAGAGCAGTCTGGCAGCGAGCGAAAACGCAGTCCGAGCCCACAATCCCCGGCCTGGCCGCAGACTATGCAATGCGGGTGCTGCGACTCGCTGGCCTGCTCCAGCAGGTCCTGGGCAGGTTCAGTGGTCACAGACATTCTGCCCTACCTCCAGTGTGCCAGCGAGGTAGGCCGAGGAATGGCACGTTCATTTCAGTGGAATATTTTCTCATCACTCTCAGCGCAAGGGATGCAGATGTTCTTTTGCCCCCGTTCGCGCAGGCGTGTGGACATCACCATCTCGCCGCATGACTCGCACGGGATGCTGTCCCGGATTCGCGCCGGCGATGGCAGGCAGGTCAGAGCGTCCCGGCGAACCTCGAAGAACTCCGAGGGGTCGCGCGACAACAGGTACTTGATCTGCCGGTCGCGCCGCTGGTCCTCCGGCACCTCGTCGATGTCCGGCGGCCGGGCGGGCTTAAGGCACAGCCGTATGGATCGCCCGTTGGTCCGGGTGGCGAAGGTAAAAACCATCTTGCCGTGATCGCGGAAGAACAGGTTGCCCTTGCCGAAGGTACAGCCGGTCAGCACCTGGATGGCGTCCACGGCGCAGGTGTCGTTCTCGACGATGGCGATCAGTTCCTCGTCGCCCGCCCGCCGGGCGGACAGCTCCCGCATGCCCAATTTGGCCGCGCAGTAGCCGATCACCACGCCTGGGCACAGGTGGCCGTGGAACTCCACGCATGTCTTCAGATCGTCCGTAAGTTCAGTCTGCACGGCGTCATACTCCAATGGGTTCTCTGGTGCGAATGGCCTGTAACTGTTCGATTCTCTGCCGAATGAGGCGGAGAACGGTCTCCACCTGTCGGGCCTGACTCCGCAGTGCGGCAAGTTCGCCTTGTGGTCGCAGACGCATCCTTACGGGCATGGCAGCGCGGCCCGCGATTCCCGTGACCGGTTCCGCAGGCCCAGCCGGCATCTTCAGCACGCATACGCCTCGTCCTCCACCTGTCATGGGGCCCATTCCTCTCGGTCCCGTTCCATCAAATCCTGGCATGGTTCGTATCTCCCGTGATGAGTCTGCCTTTGCTTATTCAGTCAGCACTTGGAATCACACCCAGTGCCCCTGGACATCCGCTCCTGTGGACTGCTCCAGTTTGCCCGCCTTGAACTGCTCGATGGCGTCGGCGACCGTTCCTGTCGCCCCAGTGTAGACTGCCACGCCTCCGGCCTGAAGCGTCGTAAAGGCCTTGGGCCCCACGTGGCCGGTAATGACCGCCTTGACGCCCAACTCGATGACATTCCGGCCGGCCTGTATGCCGCCCGCGCCCTGTGCGGCGTTGAGATTCTGGGTGTTGTCGGCGGGGCTGGACTCGCCTGACTCCGTATCCACGACCACAAAGAACTTCGCCCGCCCGAACCTTGGGTCGACCGGGGCGCTCAGTTCGTGGTCTTGCGCGGTTACTGCGATTTGCATAGTATCTCCTTCCTCATACAGCAATGTGCAAGCAGCATGCCATGAGCTCAGGCTCGGCACCACAAAGGGCAGCAACCGCTCTTATTCACAATGGGAGCGATGGCAATGGCAGTTAATGTGTGAATTCACATCAACCGCCAGGGGGCTAATCGTGCATTACGAGATGTTCTCGCAGGCCTACTCGTGCATTTTGGCCGCTCCGGAACTGGTCTTCAAAGGGATGGCGTTTTTAAATCACTGCAATGACAAGAGCTAAGCGTATTGATGAGTGTTGGCATGAGACTTGAAAGGAGTCTCAATGAAATGAAGGTCGCGATACCCCATTGGCAAGGCCGGGTCAGCCCCGTCTTCGACGTCGCCGGCAACGTGCTGATCGTCGAGATACGCGACGGGGTCGAGCACTCGCGCGAGGATGTTGCCCTTGACGCAGAGGACCCGCAGCTTCGGGCGGCTCGTCTCGCCCAGACCGGGGCCGACCTCCTGATCTGTGGCGCGATCTCCTGGCCGCTGGAAATCGCGCTGTCGGCGGCCGGGATCGACGTGATCCCGCAGACCTGTGGCGACGTCGAGCAGGTTCTGGCGGCCTTCGCACAAGGCCAGTTGCAGCAGGACGCGTTCCTGATGCCTGGCTGCTGCGGCCGGCGTCGACAGTTCCGCGCCAGACGGCGACGGGGCCGGCGTTGATCGTTGACGGAGATAGACGAAACGAACAGGCTTCCCGGACAAGGGAAGGAGGTGAGCAAGATGCCAGCAGGTGACAGAACAGGTCCCATGGGTCAAGGCCCGATGACCGGACGAGGCGCAGGATTCTGCGCGGGCTCCGGAGTGCCCGGCTATGGCAACCGGCCGGGGCTCGGCGGATTCCTTACGAGATTCAGCCCCTTCAGCCTCTTTGGCCGAGGTGCCGCTCCGGCGGCGGGCTTCGGTCGCGGTCGAGGCCGAGGTCGTGGCTACGGACGCGGTGGCGGTCGCAGCCGGCGATGGTTCGGCTGATAGGCCGAGACAGAAGGTACGCCTGAAAGGACGGTGACATATGCCCAAAGGTGACGGAACAGGCCCGCCCAATGGTGGCGGGCGCGGACGAGGCAGAATGGGCGGACCCTTCGCGGCCGGCCCGGGCGGGCAGTGCGTCTGCCCGAAATGTGGGCACAAGGTGGCCCATGTGCCGGGCCAGCCCTGCAACCAGCAGGCCTGCCCGAAGTGTGGAACAACAATGACCAGAGGTTGACGGCAACCTCGCAGCAAGAAGGAGTTCAGCAATGCCAGGTGGCGATGGAACAGGCCCGGCGGGATTGGGCCCGATGACGGGACGAGCGGCAGGATACTGTGCGGGTTACCCCGCTCCTGGGTACGTGAGCGGCGGTGGACGAGGCTTTGGCCGAGGGTTTGGCGGCCGGGGCGGCGGCCGAGGCTGGCGCAACCAGTTCTACGCGACCGGCCTGACCGGCTGGCAGCGGGGGGCGATGGGCTGGCCTGCCTTCGGCGGCGTGATGCCCCCAGTGGCCGCTTACGGCGCGCCCTATGCTCCGGCAATGAGCGCCGAGCAGCAACTCGACGCGCTCAAGGGACAGGCCGAGTACTTCGAGGATGCATTGGACGGTATTCGTAAGCGGATCGAGGAACTGGAAGCCGAGAGCAGCAAGGGCTGACGACTTCCGCCCGCGACCGTCCACAAGACATGAATCGCTCGATGGAAACGACGCCGGGGCTTTCGGGCGCTGAGAAGTCCGGACCCCGGCGGTTTTCCACCGAACCAGGAAAGGTTCAAATATGAAGATCGCGATCACAGCTACGGCACCAGAACTCGATGCCAAAGTGGACCCGCGCTTCGGACGGTGTCCGTTCTTCCTCATCGTCGAAACGGACGACCTGAGCTTCGAGGCGATGGAGAACCCCAACATCACCCAGGGCAGCGGGGCCGGGATCCAATCCGCCCAGCTCATGGCCGACAAGGGCGTTCAGCATATCCTGACGGGCAACTGCGGGCCCAATGCGCACCAGACGCTCGCGGCCGCGAACATCGCCGTCTCGGTCGGCTGTTCGGGATCAATCCGTGAAGTCGCAGAGCAGTTCAAGGCCGGCCAGTTCACCGCATCCCCGGGCCCGAACGTGGCCGGTCACTACGGCACGAGCGGGGCGTTTCCACAAGACCAAGCCAACGCAGGCCCCGTCCCCTTTACTCCAGGCATGGGCCAGGGCCGGGGTATGGGCGGCGGCCGCGGGATGGGAATGGGACGCGGTATGGGAATGGGACGCGGCGGTGGCCGAGGGATGGGCGGCGGCATGGGCCGAGGGCGCGGCATGGGAGCGGGAGCCGATTTCGTCGGCGATCAGGTGCCCTCCGTTGATCCGGGCCAGGACGAACTGACCACCCTCAAGCAGCAGGCCCAGGCCATGAGCCGGCAGATGCAGCAGATTCAACAGCGAATCCAACAGCTTGAGAAGGACAAGGAGTAGCGCCAATGGCAGCCAAAGTGAATGAAGAACTCTGCACGGGTTGCGGAGCCTGCGTGGAAGTATGCCCCGTCGAGGCGATCAGCCT
>JBKHCL010000023.1:0-39506 GCA_046541875.1 Phycisphaerae bacterium
GCCGACTCTACCCGTCGGAGCGGTCTACTTTTTCTTGATCGGGTAGGTCTTCAGCGAGTTCGAGCCGATCTGCTGGCGGATGCGCGACTGGAGGATGTGTCGCGCGATCCCGCGGGCCTGCTCCATCGTTTCACCCTCCAGCTTCAGCCCGCCCTCGGTCGAGCCGGTCCGCTTGATCAGATGAAACCCGAAGCCGCTGTGAACCACGTCGCTCATCTCGTCCTTCTTCAGCGCGAAGGCTGCCTCGGCGAAAGCGACGTCCATTGCGTGGAACCGGAAGCTGCCCAGCGACCCGCCCTTCTCCGAGGAGGGACAAGACGAATACTGCTCCGCTGCTTTGGCGAAGGTAATCTTCCCGTCGGTGATGGCCTTGCGGATCTTCTCGACCTTCTTGCGGGCGGCGAGCTGGTCGGCCGTCGTGTCGGTGAAGTCGCTCTTGATGAGGATGTGGCCGGCCTCGACGGTGGTCCCGTCGAACCAGGAGGGGTGCCCTATGATCATCGAGTCGATCTTCTCCTCGGTGATGGCCTTCTTGCCGTACTTGGCCAGGCTGATGTCGGTGGTGATGCTGTCTTCGGTCATGCCCTGCATCGCCATGACCATCTCGATGCTCACCCGCGGCTGAAGGAGGGTCTGCATGCCCATCTTGAAGGCGGTCACCTCGTCCTCGCTCACCGTCACGTCCTTGTCGGCCAGGAAGAGCTTCGTAAGCTCAGCGAAGATCAACCGATCGGTCAGCCCTTCGCGGATGTCGTCCATCTTGTGGGCGGGGATGGACTCAGGCAGCGAATCGATAATGCCGGTGAGTTGACTTTCCTTCACGGCGATCGGGCCGACGGTGTAGAGCACGGCGTCCTTGGTGGCTTCGTTGGCGTCGGCAGCCTCGTTGGCGTCTGTGGCGGTAAGTTTCTCCACCGCCGGGACCTCTTCAGCCGCTTCCTGGGCCCATACGAATCCTCCAGCCAGCAGCGTCGCCAGCGTCAATGTCCAGATGCAGATTGCTTTCACGTTTGCAGCTCCTTGTGAGGGGAAAACTCGTCGCAGCCGCTTCGTCGCGACAGCGTGTTGGTTGTAGGACGCTCGCGCCGGTGGCGCGGTTCGTCTTGATGCGAGATTTCTCGGGCGTGTCATTCTCCGGCGCAGCGGGCCTCCACCAGTTCGCACAGGATGTGATAAATCACCGCGTGGGTCTCCTGGATGCGCGGGGACAAGTCGGAGTCCACGTCCAGCAGGATGTCGGCCAATTCCGCCGATCGCCCGCCGCCCCTGCCGGTCAGCACGATCGTTCGCATGCCGATCCGTTTGGCCTGCTGGAGTGCGACGACGATATTCGGCGAATTGCCCGAGGTGCTCAGCGCCACCGCGACGTCGCCCTCACGGCCGAGCGCTTCGAGCTGCCGGGCGAAGACCTGCTCGTAGCCGAGGTCGTTGGCCACCGCGGTGAGGATGGACGTATCGGTGCTCAGCGCCACGGCCGGCAGGGCAGCGCGCTCCAGGAGAAAACGCCCCACCAGTTCCCCGGCGATGTGCTGAGCATCGGAGGCAGACCCGCCATTGCCGAACACGTACACCCGCCTGCCGCCCCGCAGCGCGCCGCTGAGCACGTCGGCTGATTGGGCGATCGGCTCCGCCAGCCGGGAGGCCGCCTCTTCCGTGCATCTCAGAGAATCCTGAAAACTCCGAATAATAACCTTGTTTTTCATAGTCGGTTTCCGATATATATGGACGTCCCCCCATCGGGGCAGGTCGCATGATATGCTTCCGCCCCCGGGAGTGAAACCGTCGTGGCGCAATTTCTGGTTCGGTGATTTAACCGAACCATGACTTGCCGTCGAAGTATCTCTGCTGTAAAATGCGTGATCTCATCAAGGAGCTTTCTTTACTCCGTACCGAGGTTGTGTTCTCAGCCGTCTCGCGGGCAGGTCGAAGGATTTGCCCGCTCTTCATGGAGGATGGACTTGCTCAAGCCATCGTCTGTCAATGCGATACTGGGGGGGTGTATCACTGTACTGCTTCTGTGCCGATCCACCCTTGGTGTCATCATCCATCCTGTGGACGAAGAGGTGATCTTCGATGCGCCCGCCCCTGCCGTCGTGGGCGCCTGGGGGTCGACCGGCTCGTGTGTCGCCATCGCCCCGAACTACGTGGCCACCGCGAGACACGTCTCGACAGCGACCGACGGGGCAGCCGTCCGCATCGCCGGGAAGACCTATTACGCCACCAACACGGTCGATCACGACAGCGCCGACCTGCGGGTCGCACGCATCGTCACCGCCAACAATGCACCCGCCAACCTCACCGAGTACGCCTCGCCGTACCTGGGCGAGGACGAACTGCTCTTCGACAATATGGTCATCGGCGGCGTGGGGAAAGTCCGCGGGGAGTCGCTGATGTCCGAAGGCGTGGTGTACGGCTACCGCTGGGCGGACAACACCACAGGCGAGGTGCGTTTCGGGGTCAACCGCGTGGATTCCTTCGCGCCCCAGCAGGCGATGCACATGATCCGGGCGGACTTCGACGGCCCGTACGATATGGACAACCTCGAAGGCGAGTCGATCCCGGCTGGGGGCGACTCGGGGGGAGGGTGGTTTGCACGGGAAAACGACCAGTGGTGGCTGATCGGCATCAGCCGATCGGTCAGCAGCAGTGAGCCCGAGGCGTGGTTCCGCGACCCCGAGGCCGTCACCAAGCCCGATGCGGACACAACCCTCGCCCTGCGTGTGAGCCGCTACACCGAATGGCTGTTCCAGAACATCTCGCTGGGGCGGATCCTCGAAGGCGACCTGAACCTCGACGGAACGGTCGACGGAGCCGACGCCGCGATCCTCCAAAGCAATTACGGTTCGGACCAGAGCAACCTGCTGTGGACCGACGGCGACCTCACCGCGGACGGGAAGGTGACTTTCGACGACGCCTGGCTGCTCCTGCAGAACTACGGGGCCACGTCGGCTCCCATTCCGGACGTGCCCGAGCCGACCACATCGATGCTGCTCATCTCCGCCGCCGCGATGCTCCTGCGACGACGACGCTGACGGCCCGCGCCTCGCGATGCGGATTTCTTCTGGTTGCCCCTGCCGCTGTCCGATAGACTCTTCGTGGGCGGATTGCCTTCTTGGAGGCACCGCCCCACTGCATCGAGGCGTCAAAGAACTATTCGTTACAGCCCGGGACACCCCATCGGCTGGGACGAGCCGTACTGCAAGGAGTCCGCTTGTGACCGCTGCACGTGACCGCGCCGTGAAAATCGGTTTCGCCATTGTCGCCCTGGGGATCGGGACGTGGATCTACTTCGGGGTGCAGCGGGACTCTGTGACGCTCCCGGAGGAATGGCGAACCGACATGGAACCGGCGCTGGTCGAAGCCAAGCAGCAGCGGCGCCCGGTGATCCTTCTGATCGACGCGCCCACCGGCTCGCAGGCCGCCCGGCAGATGGCGAAAATCACCCTCTCCCGCAAGCACAATCGCGAAGCGATCAGGAAGGGGCGGTACATCCCGGTGACCACCACGTGGTCCAGGAAAATCGGTGAGCGATTCGGGGTGGACAGTACCGCCCTGCCCACCACCATCCTCCTGGACCCCAACGCCGTGGAGATCCGTCGGCACGTCGGCTACATCGGCGAAACGCCCTTCCGAAAGCAGTTCTTGATTTTGAAAGACGACGTCGAGATCGACGGCGAATCCTGACCACCGACCATCGGCGCTCTATCGGCTCTGCACGTCAAGGATCGGAGCCACAGCCGGATGGTCCCCAAATTTGACCACCACCATCGCCACCGCCAGGTACACTCCGATCACCATCCATAGAACCGTGTCTCCCATGAGGAGTTGGACGACGTCACCGCGGCCTCGCAGCCGGCTGAGGCGGTCGTAGCGGAAGATTCCATAGACGACTAAGGGAATGGTCCAGACCATGTGGGCTGATCCGATGTGCTGAACCGTTCGCGGCGCGAGGCAATACAGTGCGTACGTCATGATCGCCAGTCCCGCCGAGATTGTGATCAGGCGGTCCAATTCGCGAAGCTGGTAGCTCTGGTTCGTACGGCGTGTCTTCTCAACCGTCTTGTCGGCGAGTTGCGTCATCTCTCCGCGGCGCTTGGTGAACCCCAGGAAAAGACATAGGGTAAATGTGCATACCACCAACCACGGGCTGATACCCACCCCGATGGCGGCGGCTCCGCCCATGGCCCGAAGGACAAATCCCATGGCGATGAAAATCACGTCCACGTACATGTGATGCTTGATCCACAGCGAGTACAGCAGGTTGAGTACCAGATACGTACCCGCCCAGAGAAGCAGGCCCCAACCGGCGAGCGTTTCGACAGACCAGTCGGCCCACACCACCGACGTACCGGCCAGTCCCAGCCCCACGACCATGAGCACCACGGCGGAACCCGTTGCCAGCCCCACCGATAGCCGTCCGGACGGAATGGGACGCCCTCGTTTGTCGGGGTGCCACCGGTCTTCCTCGCGATCACAGATGTCGTTAATGAGGTAGACGGCCGAGCTCAGCAGGCAGAAGCTTGCCACAGCCAACCCACAATGACCCCAAGCCAAGGGTGAGTCGAACCGCCCGGCGAAGAAAATGGGCGCAAGCACGAAGAGGTTCTTGACCCAGTGATGCGGGCGCATGGCGGACGGCAGCGCCATGATGCCTCTCCCCCCGCTCATGTCAGGTTGTTTGTCGCTCATTGGCGTGGATCCGGGAACAGGTCTGCATTTGCTGCTCACCTTAGCGGGTGGGGCAAGCCCGCCGCGGTCAGAAGAACCACTTGGCCACTTTCAGGATGCCCTGCTTCCATGGTACGCGGTGGCTGACACCCGACGCGCTGCGGAACTCATCCAGGTGCTCCAGATACCAGTGGTAGTTCCGGATCAGGGCATCTTCATTGGAGTATTTCGGAGTGAATCCCAGTACGCGCTCCGCCTTCTCGATGGAAACGAACGACTCTTGGCAGGCCGTCTCGTAAACCCACTTGTACAACGGCGAGAGATGCAGAAGCTCCAGGAACCGCAGCGTCCAGATCATCGGACCGGCCGGGAACGTCTTGATTGTCTTGCCGTAGCCCGCCTCGTCCAGCACGGCTTGGAAGTCCTCCTTCATCGTTCGGAACTCTTTGGCCCCGATGTTGAACACATCGTCGACCTTTTCCCGATCCGGATCGGTCGCCACGATCCAGATGGCCTCGCAAAGGTCTTCCACATCCAGAAGCTGATAGCGGTTCTTGCCGTTGCCGATCATGGGGAACCCGTGACCCTCCTTGGCCCAGTCGTACAGCATGGCGAACACACCGAGACGCTCGGGACCGATGAATGACTTGGGACGGACGATGGGAACGACCATGCCCTTCCGGCGGAACTCGCGACAGACTTCTTCGGCGGCGATCTTCGCCTCACCGTAGGCACCGACCCCGTCGAGTTCATCGTCTTCATAAATCGGGTGATGATTTGGGATACCATACACGGCCGTCGACGAGACCTGCACAGCCCGATTGACCCCGTGCTCGCAGGCGGAGGCGAACACATTGCGCGTGCCGTCGATGTCGGTGCTGTAGATGTCTTTCTTTGAGTACAGCGGCAAGGCCGCCGCACAATGCACAACAATGTCCGCATCTTTCATGGCCAGATCGACAGCATCGCGGTCGCGGATATCCCCGGTGACCACGCGGACTCGATCGCGCTCGGGGTAATCGAAATCGACCAAGTCCAGGCTTGTTACCTCCTGCCCCCGTTCCAAAACATACCGCACGAGATTGATGCCCAGAAACCCGGCCCCACCGGTGATCATCCATCTACTCATGGTCAATCCTCTTCAGGGGACACCGCGCCTCAAAGCAACCGGCGCAAGAACTTGGGCTTGACGCTCGCCCGTCGCTCCGATACTACGATACCCTGTGAAAAAAGCAACCTCCACCTTCCCGACCAAACCGAACCTCGACCCGAAGGCAACCCTTCTCGTCTGGCTGGTTCCTTTCCTTCTGAGCCTGCTGCTATATGGGTTTACCTGTCAGAAGACCACCTCCTGGCAGGACTCGGGCATGTTCCAGTACCGCATTCGCCACGGGGACTACTCCGGGGAACTGGGAATTGCACTGGCCCACCCGACCTACATCGGTCTGGCGCGCGGTCTGGCCTCCCTACCCGTGGGAAACTTCTACTGGCGGGTGAATATTCTCAGCAGTCTCGCGATGGCCGTCACGGTGGGCAACTTCGCTCTGGTGGTGTTCCTGCTCACGCGCAAAGCCGGTCCAGCCATCGCGGCATCGGGCATGCTCGCGGTGATGCACATCTCTTGGTGGCTGGGCACCATCGCCGAGGTCTATACGCTCTCCGCCGCCGGATTGACCAGCGAGTTGGTGTTCCTGGTCTGCCTGCTGCAACGCCCCCGGACATGGATGCTTATGGCGCTGGGGCTTCTCAGCGGACTGGGCTGGGGGGTGCATAATTTCTCCCTGCTGGCGATGCCCGTCTATCTGGTCGTCACCCTCGTTCTGCTGAGGCGAAAGCGCCTGCCATGGGGCGCCCTGCCGGCGGCGATGCTGGTATGGGTGATCGGGGCATTGCCGAACCTGGTACTGATCTGGTGGGAGGCGACGGCGTCCGGGCTCATCGTGGCGGTGCGGTCGGCCCTGTTCGGACGGTTTCAACAGCAGGTGCTCAACCCAGCGGCTCCGGGGCGGTTCTTCAAAATCAATATGGCCCTGACGGCGTTAAGTTTTGCGAGCTTTGTGCTTCCGCTGGCCGCCCTCGGGGCGTGGCGGTGGAAACGCTGGATGCCTCCCACACTGGCGATTTCCCTGGCGGCTGTGACGGTCATCCACGTGCTGTTCTTCGTCCGCTATCCCGTGCCGGATCAGTTCACGTTTCTGCTGCCCTCGGCCGTGATGATCGCACTCTGGGCTGGGGTCGGTCTGGCAAATCTGATGAGTTCAGCATCGAGGAGGTGGCGCATCGCCGGAATCGCAGCGGCTGTGGCTTCCATCGTGCTGCCCCCGTTGCTGTATGCCTCCGGGCCCTGGCTGGCGAAACAGGCCGGCATCAGCGTGCAGCGAGAGCGACCTCTGATGTATCGCAACGAGATACGCTACTGGCTGGTCCCCTGGAAGCACGACGAACGTTCGGCCCAGCAATACGCGGATCATGCAATCAGACAGGTAACGTCAGGTACCACGGGGCAATCCGTCATCCTGGCCGACACCACAACATACTGGCCGATAGAACTGACGCGTGAAGACCGTCGTCTCGCCGAAGTCAGCGTCGGTACGAGCGAAAGGATCCTCCGTGGTCTCCTGCCTACCCCGTCAACCGACTTCCTGAGAGAGTGGGTCAGAGAAAGTCGCGTGTATACGGTTCGCCCGCGAGAACGCCTTCGAACAGACCAAACGGATTTGGAGGTCGACTCATATCGCCCACAGAACGCCCCGCTGTGGAAGGTAGTCGGCAGCGATCCATCGCGGTGATGCGTCTGGGCGACCACCCCCTGCTGCAGGGCTGGTTGAGCCGCTGACGACGCCCCCCCGCGCGACCTATTCGTCCCGCCCCTTCAAACGGTTGCTGACGGCCGCTGCCGCCTGAATCAGACCAAGACGAAGAGTCTTGAGCTTGCTGGGGGTCACGTCGCTGGTTCGCATCTGGAGGGTGTCGTAATCCACCCCCCCGGCGCCGCCGGCGGTATCGCGGATCGCCCCCAACGCCTGCTCCAACTCGACGGTAGCCACCCGGGCCTTGGTCGCCTTGGCCAGAAGGTCTTCACACCGACGAACCAGGGCGTAATCGTCTTTGCCCGTCTGGATGTGAATCAGGTTGATCGTCGGCAGGAAATTGCCCACGCCGCCGTCGGCGGGCACGAACAATCCCCGCCCGTCAATGCGGTCGCCGGAGTACACCGTCCCGCCCCAGATGTGCAACCCGTCCAGGAAGACCCCGTCGGCCCCCACGCCGGCGGCGAAAAACCCGCACAGGTAGCGGTCGGCGCGATGGTAGTTGATCAGCGCGCGTCGGTTGCCCTGCTTCTTGTAGGAGGCGATTTTGTCATCGAGATGTCCCCGGTCGGGCACGACGATCCAGGCGGCGAAGGCCTTCTCGGCCTTGGCGACGTTCTCGCCCTTGAGCGATTCGGCGTACACGTGCAGGGCGGGCTTGCCCCCGGCTGCGGCGATCTGCTGAGCGCGGACCAGGCAGGACCCCCAGCCTCGGGAGTGGCGAACCGTGCCCACCTTGAGGTACGGGCTGGACAGCGAGGTCTTGGCGAAGACCTTCTTGATTTCGGTGACGGCGTTGCTGCTGAAGGTCCGATGACGCGCCGAGGTCGGCATGATCGACCACCATTCCAGCCTGCGATAGAAGTGAGACAGGTCGATGACCGGTGCGCCGTCCATCTCGCGAAGCGGAGTGCTCTTGAGCGTATTGACCAGCCCCCCGGTGCGGATGGAACTCTGCCCGGTCGGGCTGACACCGCCCATGATCATCGAGTTGATGCCCGTATCAAACAGCTCGTTTCGCACCTTCCGGGTGAGTCTATCGCGCTGGGCGTCCGAGAAGACCGACGCCATCGTCGAGTAAATGCTCCCGGCGTCGAGTGTTCTCTCGGCCCCGATGGTCTGCTCGCCCTGGTAACGTCCCTCCAGCGGATAAACGCGGATCTCGGCGGGCACTTCGATCTTGTCTCGGCCGAGGGAGAGCTGCAACTGCCCCTTGTAGGTACCCTCACGGGCACCGCGCGCAACGTGGACCATACCTGTGATGATCTGGATCTCGCGCGCCTTGAGCGCATCGGAGCGCCGGTTCAGCACGAACGGTACGAATTCGACCGTCGCGTCGCGGACCCGCGGGACGCGATTCACTGCCCATACCTTCATTCCACCGCGAAGGGTGTCCAGATCGGTCGAGGTCTCCTCGTGCTGGAAGCCCCGCAGACTCCCGCCGGTGAGCACGCAGGCCTTCAGCGGAACCACGGCCACCTGGAACATCGCGATCCCACCGGCATGGGTGGCGGCCTTGAGCTCGGTGACTCGCTGGTCGGCGGTCGGTTCCCATCGGCCGTCATAGACGCGATCGGGGTCGGCCTCGAAGAACATGACGCCCTGCTCGGTTTCCTTGGCGGTGGGTTCCAGCGAACTGATCGGCTCCTGTCGTCCGCCGACCACGAACTGGCGACGATACCGCGAGAGGTCTTCCTTGACCTGCTTGACGTACCGCGCCATCGCCAGCTTCGCCGACAGCGGTGCCATGGCCACCGCGGCGACCTGGCAGTTGCCCACGTCCACGCGATTGCTCCCGTCACCGATCTGCGTCTCCACGACATCCACAAAGCCCGGGGCGAGCTTCTCATCGAACCACTCAGCCGACCATTTGCCGTCCTTGCCCAGCATCAATCCTTCGTCGGTGAGCATGTCGCGCATGGAGCGCCGCTCCCGGAGAACGGTTCGCCCTCGGACCTTCAGGACGTACTCGGTGGGCTGGGTCTCGGCGCGCGAGGCGTAATGGGTGACCCACAACCAGACCGCCGCCGCTTTGCCGCCCGGACCTTTCAGGACGAAATAGTCCAGCACATTTGTGGAAGGTTGTCGGCCGACAAAGTCCTTCCCGAGCGGGTCGGGATAGGGCGCGGCGTACTCGTGAACAGGCGCATCGCCGCTCCAGACCATGTACTGGTTTGCGCGGGCCGCCGGGGTGAAGCCCGGCCAGACAATCTGTCCGCCCGGCCCGCAGTCCAGCAGAACGGCGCCCTGGGGCGCCTTGGCGGGCGGTTCGAGGCGAAGGTAGTCCAGCGTGATGGGGCTCTCGGAGGTGTTGGTGATCTTGATGGTGGTTCTGGCCAGCCTGGCATCGGCGGGGACGGAATGGCGGACCACCGAGACCGGAAGGGCAATGGTGTCCTTGCCGCCCTTGGCCCAGGCGGACCGGTCGCGGCGATGGCCGCCAATGGTGACCTCGATATGCAGCTTCTGGGAGAGGATCTGCGCGGTCAGCGTGTCCACTTTCACCCAGCCGGCCGAGCCGAACAGGGCCCCGTCGACGTTGACCGAGATGCTCGCCTTCGGCGCAAGCTGAGCGGCTGACTTGCCTTCGGTAACCCCCTGCCCCGCACGGACGGCCGAGACGTCGCCGGACGATTTTACGGCGCTGAGTTGCTCGAACCCCTCCAGCACGGTGGGCTCCTGGTCTGCCCGCAAATCGGCGCAGAGCAGGGACAGCAGAATCGCAGCCGAGATGATTATCCGATTGCTCATGAGTACTCCCATGCAGAACCAAGCCTGAAGTGCCTTTTCGATCCGCCGAAACCCATCCGTGGGTCCAGCCGAATATTATACTGACAAGTTTAACTCCGATTCGGCCCCGGTTTCGAGTTATAATTGCACCGTCGGAAATTCAGGAGAACTGTTATGACCACGCAAAGGCTCACCATCCTCTGCATTATTGGAACACTGCTGCTGTGGGCGGGTTCCGCCTCCGCCCAGGGGCGAAGCAGCGTGAGCATCTCGAATATCGGTCGGGGCACGCAGATCGGCGACACCGCCGCGAGCCGAACCTTCCGGGACTACTCCTCGGATGTCGGCTCGCTGAGCCGGTCGTCGGCAGGCGGCGGCACGAGCGTGCTGCGAAGCTCCCTGCGTACAGGCTCGATGGGCGTGACGCGCCGAAGCCGATTGGCGACGTCACGGACGGACCTGGGCAACTCGGCGCTGGATTCCACCTCCGGGCGACCCACCATCTCGCGGGGGGCGGACTATGGCAGCGGCGGCAGCACGTTGATTCGGTCGGGCGGATATGGCGGGGGCGTCTCGGCGTTGGGTTCGCTGGCACGCAGCGACCCGCTGTACGGAACGCGTGCGTTTCTCTCTGCCGTAAAGGACGATGACAGGCTCAAAACCGATCGCCGCGAGCCCATCACCTCGCTGGTTCCCGATGAACCCAGCAAGTACCAGGAATATCTCGCCAAAGGCGAGCGGTACTTCAAAGCCGCCAAATACACCGACGCTCTGGGCTGGTTCGAGATGGCCGGCGTGTTCGACGGCGACGACCCTGAAAGCCTCCTGAGCCTCACGCACACCAAGACGGCATTGGAGGAGTACCCTTCTGCTGCGTTTACCCTGCGCAAGGCGATACGGAGCTTCCCCGAGTTGCCCGTCCTTCCGCTCCAGCCCCGCGGGTTTTACGGGGATCCGCTGGACTACACCGACCAGATGGCCAAGCTGCGCGAATACGTCAGCAAGAACACCTTTGACGCGGACGGACACCTGCTGCTGGCCTACTACAACTGGTTCGAGGGCAACATCGAGCAGGCAAAGGAGTCCATGCAGACAGCCCACCTGAAGGCGAAGGATCTGCGCGGCAAGACGCGTGAGTCGGTGGCTGAGGCGATCGACATTCTCTGGAAGGGCATGGTCGCCACGGGCAAGGTCTCCGACACACTGGGCGAGGAACCCGACCCCGCCCAGACCACCACGCAACCGGCCGATGATGAGAAAGACCCCTCAGCCGACTCCGCCAAAGGCTGATTCGCACCCCGCAAACCGGGCGTGGGTGTTGCCTGCCGAACACTTCGGCTGGTAAAGTCGTATCACCGTCGGGTCGATGAAGATCGAGCGCACCTCTAAGCATCGAACTCGACGAACGATATGACAAAAGGCGACCACCAACCCGAACAGGCCCCCCCCTCGACCGACGAGGCCGGCACTTGGCGCGACCTGCTGGCGGCCCACCGGACGACGGTGAATGTCCTCGCGCACGCGGGCCTGTTCACGGTGGCGCTTCTGGCGGCGTTCCTGATCCGCTTTGACGCGGTCTCGAACTTCCAGGACCGCCAGGCGTGGATTACCGAGCGATTCCTCCCGACGCTGCCTTACTTCGTCCTGCTGAAACTGGCGCTGTTCGGGCGCCTGAAGCTTTTCCGCGGCGGGTGGGGGTATTCCAGCATCCGGGACGTGGCCAACATTCTCCTGGCATCCTGGCTGTTTGCGGTCATCACGTTCCCGCTGGTCTACGTCCTCTATCGCATCCCCAGCGCGATGAACTTCACCGTGCCGGTGCTGGGCGATTACTTCGGGCGCTTCGCCCAGGGTGTGATTCTGCTGGATTTCCTGGCGACGGTGTTCCTGGTCTGCACAGCCCGGCTGGCGGTGCGGATCTACCGCGAAGAGCTGCGCCCCATCTCGTCCGAAGGGGTGACGCGCGTGCTGATCGTCGGGGCCGGCGACGCGGCTGAGAGCATCGTGCGGGAGATCAACCGCATGCCCGTGGACCGCTACCGCGTGGTGGGCTTCGTGGACGACGACCCCAACAAACAAGGCCTGCACATCCACGGCCTGCCCGTACTGGGCACGACGGCAGATATCCCCAGCCTTTGTCGCGAAGAGAACGTCGAAGAGATCATCATCGCGATTCCGTCCGCTTCGCAGAAGGAATTGCGACGGGTGATCGACCTGTGCAGCGGGACCAAGCTCAAGTTCCAGTCGCTCCCCAGCGTCGCGGACCTCATCGACGGGCGGGCCATCGCATCGCAGATCCGCCCGGTGGACATCAACGACCTTCTCGGCCGGGAGACGGTGGAACTCGACGAGGACGCCATCGGCCGATTCCTGCGGGGTCGGCGGGTTCTCATCACCGGGGCGGGGGGCAGTATCGGTTCGGAAATGGCCCGGCAGGTCTGCCGGTTCGGGCCGTCGCAACTGGTGCTGGTCGAGCAGGCCGAGACGCCGCTGTTCGACATACACAACGAGCTGAGAGCTGCCTGGCCCGAGGCGCAACTGGACCCCGTGATCTGCGACATTTACGACCGCCGGCGCGTGGGGTCACTCTGGAAGGACCGCGCCCCGGACGTGGTCATCCACGCAGCCGCCCATAAGCACGTCCCGCTGATGGAGCGGAACCCCTGCGAGGCGATCAAAAACAACACGCTGGGGACCAGGAACGTCGCCGACGCCTCGTGCGAGGCGCGCGTGGACGATTTCGTGATGATTTCGACGGACAAGGCCGTCAATCCGTCGTCGGTGATGGGCGCTTCCAAGCGCGTCGCGGAGATTTACGTCCAGGGGCTCAACGAGCTGGAGGGCTGCCACACGCGCTTCAAGGCGGTGCGGTTCGGGAACGTGCTGGGCTCGACCGGGTCGGTCGTTCCGACGTTCCGCAGGCAGATCGCCGCCGGCGGACCGGTGACGGTGACGCATCCGGACATGGTGCGGTACTTCATGACCATTCCCGAGGCAGCCCAGCTCGTGCTGCAGGCGTCGGCCACCGGGGAAAGCGGGCAGGTCTTCCTGCTGGACATGGGCGAGCCGGTGCGAATCGTGGACCTTGCGCGGAACATGATTACCCTCTCGGGTTTCCGCCCGGGCGAGGACATCGACATCCATTTCACGGGCATCCGCCCCGGAGAGAAGCTCTTCGAGGAGCTGCGGACCGAAGGCGAGGACATCGAGCCGACGGTCCACCCGAAGGTGATGGTCTGGCGTCATACCCCGGTGGCGTGGGACCAGGTGGAATCGGCCATCGAGAAGCTCGAAGCAGTGGCAAACTGTCCGAATCGCGTGGACGTGATCCGGGCCCTGCAGGAAATCGTCCCGGAGTATCAGCCCCCCTCATCCGACGGCGCGTCCAAGGCATCGGCCGCCAATGCCTCCTGAGAGGCGATAGAAGGAGCCCGCATGCGATTCCGTCCCAGCCCCGCAAACCCGCACACCGCGCTGCGGTTCGCGTACGCCTGGGAACACATCCCGCCCGACACCGCCAGCCATCTGGATGTGGGCTGCTACGACGGTGAGTTCCTCGCCGGCCTGACATCGCGTGGTATCGGCAGGCTGGTCGGTGCCGACGCGTCGTCCACCGCCATCGCCAAGGCCCGCCGGGCGCACCCGCAGTGCGAGTTCGTGCATCTTTCGCCCCCGGAGGGCGATTTGCCCTTCGCCGACGAGTCCTTCACGTCGGTGTCGCTGCTGGAAGTGATCGAACACGTCGCCGACCAGAAGCATCTGCTCGGGGAAGTTCATCGTGTCCTCGCCCCAGGCGGGCTCCTGCTGGTTTCGGTCCCGGGCAAGCACCTGTTCTCCTTTCTGGACGTGGGAAATCTCAAGTTCCGCTTCCCGCACCTGCACCGCTGGTTCTATGTCCGCAAGCATGGCCGGGAAGAATACCTCCGCCGTTACGTGGACAACCCCGAGGGTCTGGTGGGCGATATCTCGATGAAAAAGCGATGGCACGAACATTTTCGCAGCGACGGGCTGAAGCAACTGCTTCGCAGTTCGGGCTTCGAGGTGCTGGACATTGACGGGGCCGGGTTCTTCTGGCGGCTGATTTTGGGAAGTCGCATTGCCCTCAACCAACTGCGGTTTGTTCCCGGAAGCCAAGCCCTCACAGCCGTCCTGGCCAAGGCGTACCAATGGGACAACTCACTCGGCAGCGTGGCCAACCTGTTCTGCCTGGCCCGCAGACCGGCTGAGACCACGGGAAAGGAGTCCCCCCGATGAGCGAGTCGATTCCGCTCTCCGCCCCGGACATCACCCAGCGCGAAATCGACGCGGTGACCGCTGTGCTGCGCAGCGACCGTCTGAGTCTCGGTCCGCGTCTGGCGGAGTTCGAGCACGCCATCGCCCAACGTGCCGGCAGGGCGTTCGGTGTGGGCGTCAACAGCGGAACCAGCGGCTTGCATCTGTGTCTGCGGGCGATGGGCATCGGCGAGGGCGACGAGGTCATCACCACGCCGTTTTCGTTCATCGCCACCACCGGGGCCATCCTCATGCAGCGGGCCAAGCCGGTCTTCGTGGACATCGACCCGGACAGCTACAACATGGACCCCCCCGCGGTGGAATCGGCCATCACGCCGCGCACGCGGGCGATCCTGCCGGTGGAAGTGTTCGGAAACACCGCGCATTTCGACGTGTATGAGCGAATCGCACGCGACCACAATCTGGCCATGCTCGAAGACTGCTGTGAGGCGCTGGGCGGGTCTCTCCAAGGCCGATCGGCCGGCAGTTTCGGGGATGCGGGCGTCTTCGCGTTCTACCCCAACAAGCAGATCACCACCGGTGAAGGCGGAATGATCGTGACCGACAGCGAGCAGATCCGCGACCTGTGCGTCTCCATGCGCAACCAGGGGCGCGGCGGGGACGACTGGTTCAGCTACGCACGTCTGGGGTACAACTACCGCCTCAGCGAGCTTGCCGCTGCATTGGGTGTGGTCCAGACCCAGCGGCTGGATGAGATTCTCCAGAAACGCCGCCAGGTCGCCCGATGGTACGATGAGCGCCTTGGGGATATCGAGGACGTTCATCTGCCTCCGATGCAGGACAGAGACAGCGCCAGTTGGTTCGTGTACGTGGTTCGGCTGAGCGATCGATTCTCCCCCGCCGACCGGGACGCCATACTGGCGGGACTGCGGAACGAGGGCGTCGGCTGCAATCGGTATTTCGTCCCGATACACGCCCAGCCGTTCGTGCAGCGGGCCACCGGCACGAAACGCGGCGACTTCCACCAGACAGAGCGGATCGCAGATCGTACCCTCGCCCTGCCATTTCACGCGAACCTGACCCCGCAGCAGGTCGCCATCGCCTGCGAGGAGCTGGTTCACCAGATCCAACGTCGTTAGCAGACAGTTTTTATGCACTGTGCACAAGCTTCGCATGCCGATGATAAGTTGTAGGTAACCGGGGTTGACCAAAATGGCGATGCCCCTGATAATGGCCCGTTCGACTTGACACTCAAGGCCGAGAGCGACAGGCAACGGACGCTCCGTCGATCTGGTCGAGTCATCGGATCCTGTCCTGATCCACGGGACTTTGGAGAACGCATTTGCAGGCTTTCATGTACCTCGTGACCGGCGAGACGCTGTGGCGCATGCCCATGGCGTCGATCATCGCTGCGCTCGCGACGTACCTGCTGTGCTACCCGGTGATCTACTTCAGCCACCGCTACCATGTGCTGGACCGCCCGGGCAATCGCTCCAGCCACGAGAGACCCACGCCGAGAACGGGCGGGGTGGCCATCGTCCTTGGGGCACTTATGGGCGTATTGGCCTGTTTCAACCCGAGCGCTACCTTCCTGACGATTATCGGCATCGGAGCGGTGGTCGCGGCGGTGAGCTTCTTCGATGACATCGTCTCCATGCCCCCCGTCCCTCGGCTGGTGGTGCAGCTTCTGGTCGCAGCCGCCTCGATCCACGTAGTCGACCTCGTCCCCACGGACATCGGCCTGCCGTACGTGGAGATGAACCTTCCCCACTGGGCGGGGTTCGTCTTGGCGTTTGTGTTCGTTGTTGGTTTCGTGAACGCCTACAACTTTATTGACGGGATGAACGGGCTGGCCGCCTCGCAGGGCGTCTGGGGCGGGGTGGTCATCTCGCTGCTGCTGTTCACCGGCCACACGGGCAACAGCATTTTCACCGCTGCCGCCCTGGCCGGGGCGTGCTTGGGGTTCTTCCCGCACAACTTCCCCAACGCCAAGCTGTTCATGGGCGACATCGGAGCGATCACCATCGGTTTTGGCCTGGCGATGCTGGCGCTGCTGGGCGGGACGCGAACCGACGTCCCGTGGATCGCGTTCATCCTGCCGCTCTCACTGGCGATTTACGATCCGCTGTTCACGGTCATCAAACGTGTGGTGCAGGGGCACAACCCGCTCAGGCCGCACCGGGAGTTCCATTTCCACCTTCTGCTGCGTTGCGGCTGGACGCACGATGAGAACACCCGTGTGCAGAACCTCTTCATGGCGACCTTCTCGATCCTCGGGCTTCTCTACGCCTGGGTGCCTGAAGAGATCGCCGCCCCGGTCCGGTTGATGATCCTGGTGCTGATTGCCCTGATCCTGGGCACCTACAGCATCGCGGTCCACGCGTATTTCCGTACCCATCGGCTGGACGGGGAAGAAGCAACGCCCGCTTCCGATGTGCACAAGGAAGCCGAGTTGACCCCCTCCGTCGAACCGTAGCGCCCAGCCCCGACAGGCCGGACCATGCACAGAAAGCCGGGCACAGCCTCTTGAGAATCCTGCTGCTCAACCAGTTCTACGTCCCGGACGTCGCCGCGACGGGACAGCTGCTGCACGACCTGGCCCGCACCCTCCAAAAGCGTGGCCACGACGTGCATGTCATCGCCAGCCAGGGGGCATACAGCGGCGGGGGCCGGCGCCTGCCCGCCGAGGAAACCATCGACGGCATCCACATTCACCGCACGCCCGCCACCGGGCTGGGACGGGGAAACATCCTGTTCGCCGCGTTGGACTACCTTACCTTCTACGTGCTGGCCACACTGCGATGCTTCACGCTGCCCCGGATGGACCTCTGCCTGGTGCTGACGACCCCGCCGTTCATCGGCCTGGCCGGCGTACTCCTGCGAGCCCTTCGCAAGACCCGCCTTGCACTGTGGACAATGGACCTCTACCCCGAGGTGGCCGTCGCGTGCAAGGTCCTGCCGGAAGGGAGCCTCCGCCACCGCTTCTTCGCGAGGCTGAGTCGGCTGACCTACCGAAAGGCCGAGCGCATCTTCGCCCTGGGCGACCACATGGCCGATCGGCTCGCCCAAGCCGGTGCCGACCCCGATAAGATTCGCGTGGTCCACAACTGGGTGCCCCGCGAAGCCGTCCAACCCGTCCGGAGAGACCGCTCGCAGATGCGACGCTCACTGGCGCCCCAGAAAGACCAGGTCATTCTGATGTATTCCGGCAACATCGGGCGAGGTCATGGCCTCGAAGCGACTGCCGAGGCGATCGGGCAGCTCTCACCCGGCCAGCGAGACAGGCTCAAAGTCGTCTTCGTGGGCACCGGACGCATGCGAGCCCCCCTCCAGGAAAAGGTGCGGCAACTGGAACTGGCCGACACAATCGAGTTCCGCGACTATCAACCCCTGGAGATGCTCGCCGACAGCCTCGCTGCGGGCGATGTCCACCTGGTCGGACAGCGCCCGGACATGGTCGGGCTCATCGTGCCCAGCAAGCTCTATGGCATCCTCGCCGCCGGCCGGGCCGTGCTCTATGTGGGTCCCGAGCAAAGTGAAGTCGCAGATATCCTGCGCGAATCCGGCGTCGGATGGGTCGCCCGCCCGCATGACCCAGCCGGCATCGCCAGCGCCATCGACGACATCCTCGCCGCCCGCGACCAGCTCCACGCCAAAGGCCGGGACGCCCGCCGCACCTACGAGACGCATTTCGGCTGCCGGCGAAGCACCGGCCGGATCGCCGACGAACTCGAATCCATCGCGCCCGCGCAGTAAACCGCCGGACGACCTTCAAGGCCGCCCGGCGGTGAGTACAGTTGCTCCGGGGCTGTGCGCTTCTCCGCGCCCGGCCGTTCTTACACGCCTTCGCGGTAGCGTCGCAGGAAGTCCGCGTTCGAGCAGTCCCGCTGGGGCGTGTAGCCGCTGAGTGGCAGGATGTGCTCGTGGACCGCGTCGACGATGTCCGCGGGGTAGGGGAAGAAGGCGTCTTCCATCTCGTCGGGCGGGGTGATCCAGTTCCGCGCCCCCACCACCACCGGCGGGGCGTCCAGCTCGTCAAACGCCAGTTGCGTGATCTTCGCTGCCATCGTCTGCAGCACACTGCCCCGCTCGCAGGCGTCGGAGGCCAGCAGGATCTTGCGGGTTTTCTTGATGCTCTCGATGACCGGATCGTAGTTGAACGGCACGAGGCTGCGGGCGTCGATCAGCTCCACCGACAGGCCGAACTCCTCTTCGAGTTGCTTGACGGCTTCGGTGGCGCGGTAGAGCGTCGCGCCGACGGTGAGAATCGTCACGTCCGTGCCTTCCTGGCGGATGGCCGGCTCGCCGAAGGGAATCTCGTAGGACTCCGCGGGCACGCCGCCTTCGACGAACAGCTCGGGCTGATCGTAGATCCGCTGCGACTCGAAGAAGATCACCGGATCGGTGCCCTTCAGCGCGGTGGCCATCAGGCCCTTGGCGTCGTACGGGGTGGCCGGGAAGCACACCTTCAACCCCGGGATGTGCGCCACCAGCGCGCCCCAGTCCTGGGAATGCTGGGCGCCGTACTTGCTGCCGACCGAAATCCGCAGGACGACCGGCATGCGCAGCACGCCGCCGGACATCGACTGCCACTTGGCCAGCTGGTTGAACACTTCATCGCCCGCCCTGCCGAGGAAGTCGGTGTACATCAGTTCGACCAGTGCCCGCCCGCCTTCGAGGGCATAGCCGACGGCCGAGCCGACGATCGCGCCCTCGCTGATGGGCGAGTTGAACAGCCGATGGTACGGCAGCGCCTCGGTGAGCCCGCGATAGACGGCGAACGCCCCGCCCCAGTCGCGGTTCTCCTCGCCGTAGGCGACCAGCGTGGGGTCGGCCTCGAACCCGTCGAGAACAGCCTCGAACAGCGCGTCGCGAATGCCCACGCATCGCCCCTTCGGCAGCGGCTGACCGTCGGCGTCCAGACCCGATCGGCTGCGCTTGGCGAGCATCTTCACGCGCGGGTTCTCCTCGCGCGGGATCAGCAACTCGGGCTCGTCGTCGTCCAAGGCCGATACCTGCTCGCCGGAGAACATTGTCCGCTCCAGCAGGCAGTTGGCCTCCTTCAGGTCCGCCCGGGGGGAGACGTTCTCGTCGATCGCCTTGAGGACGGCCTTGCGGATGACGTCTTCCACGTCGGATTCGATTTTGTCGATGTCCTCCCGGGTGCACACGCCGGCCTCGATGAGGCCCTCGGCGTACGTCACCAGCGGATCGTGCTCGCGCCACGCCTCGATCTCTTCTTTCGTGCGGTAGGCGCTGGCGTCGGACGGCGAATGGCCGCTGTAGCGGTAGGTCAGCGTGTCCAGCAGAACCGGCCCGTCGCCGGCGGCGAGGACCTCCTTCTTGCGACGGATGGCGTCCACGACGGCCAACGGGTTGTACCCGTCGACGCGTTCGGCGTGCATCTGCTCGGGGTTCACCCCGGCACCGAGGCGGGCGAGCACCTCGAAGCCCATCGTCTCACCCACCGGCTGACCGCCCATGCCGTAGAAGTTGTTCTGGAAGTTGAGAATCAACGGCAGCCCGCCGCGATGGGCCTCGTCCCAGAGCTTCTTGAACTGGTCCATGGTGGCAAAGCAGATGCCCTCCCACACCGGACCACAGCCGGCCGATGCATCACCGATATTGCCGATGACGATGCCCGGCTTCTTCCGGACGTGCTTGTACAAGGCCGCCCCCACGGAGATATCACCCGAACCGCCGACGATGGCGTTGTTGGGATAGATCCCGAACGGGGGGAAGAAGGCGTGCATGCTGCCGCCCATGCCCTTATTGAAGCCGGTCTGGCGGGCAAAGATCTCCGCCAGCGCGCCGTACACGAGATAGTCGATCGCCAGCGACGTCGTATCGCCCCCGGCGTCGCCCTCGACGACCTTCAGCGTTGACCCGCCCAGGTAGCTCTTCATGATCTCCATGAGCCGATCGTCCTCCATCTTGCGGATGGCGGAGAGGCCTTTGGCGAGAATCTCGCCGTGGCTGCGATGGCTGCCGTAAATGTGATCGTCCGGGCCCAGCAGGAACGCCTGCCCGACGGCCGACGCTTCCTGCCCGATGGACAGATGGGCCGGGCCCTTGTGGGTATACTCAATGCCCTCCCAACTGCCGCGAAGCTTGATGTCGTTGAGCATGCTCTCGAAAGTGCGGATCACCTGCATGTCGTACTGGATGCCCAGCAGATCGTCCTTCGAGTAGGTGCTCAGCTCGTCCTTGACCGATCGGGCGTACTGGTTGATCGGGATCGGGGTAAACTCGATCTGCCCGCCCTGGCGGACCTCATCGGGATCGACAAACAGATTCTTGGGCATCGGAAGACTCCTGTTCAGGCGTCGGCCGCCTGTCCCGACGAGCCCTCGTCGGGACAGACCACCTCAATCTGGTTCTCTCGGAAAAACTCCATCCACGCGGGCCTCGGGGCCCGTTCGGTTATCACGCAGGAAATCGCGTCGAAATCCACGATCTTGAACAGCGACGCGCTCTCGAACTTGCTCGAATCCGCCAGCAGCACCGTCCGGCGGGCATTGGCCACCGCCCGGCGGTACAGATCCGCGCTTTCGATGTCGCTGGCGGTGAGCCCGACGTCCATCGACAACCCGTCGGCCGAGATGAACGCCACATACCCATGCAACTGCTCCAGCGTCGCGCCGGCCAGCGGACCGACCGTGTCCATGCGATCGGGGCGATACTGCCCGCCCAGCAGAATCACGCTCAGCGCCGGGGTATCCAGTTCCAGCGCCAGCCGGGCGGAATTGACAATCACCGACACCCCGCGGGTGGCCTTCAAAGCAGGCACCATCTGAAAGCAGGTCGTGCCCGAATCGATCAGGATCTGGTCGCCGTCGCCCACCCGCTCGCCGGCCAATCGACCGATGACCCTTTTGTCATCCACGTTGCGGACCGCCTTCGAGCGGAAGCTGAAATCCGACCGCCGCGGCAGTATCGCCCCGCCGTAGACCAGTTCGACCTGCCCCTCGTCGGCGAGCGCCTTGAGATCGCGGCGGACCGTCGCCTCGGAAACCGACAGCTCATCGGCCAGATCTCGAACCATAACCTTCTTGCTGCCAAGAAGCTCTTCGAGGATCGCCTCGCGTCGTTGTTCGGTGGTCGCGCTCATGGGGTTCGGTCGGCCGACCGGGATACCCAGCCAGTCCGCACAGGATAGTACACACGAAAACCTGCAGAAGATCAACACAAAACCTGCACTATTCTGCTTGACTTGTGCAAATTTCGATCATATTCTTGGCAAACATGGAGGCGGGCACTCTGCCGATAGGCCGGGCTGTCCGTCTTGCCTGGCCGCTGGGTGGGCTGGGAAGTTCGTCGAAGAACCGTCTGAACCGAGGACACGCATGCACACGATCAAGCTGCCCGAGGCGAAGGGCATCTCCACAGCCACCGTCGCCCGATGGCACTGCCGTAAGGGCGAGTCGGTCGCCGAGGGCGATCTACTGGTGACGCTGGACACCGAATACGCCCTTATTGAGGTCAACGCCCCCGCCGTCGGCACGTTGGGCGAGATCCACGCCAAACCGGGCACGACGCTGGCCCCGGGCGATCCGCTGGCGACGCTGGACCCCGACTCCACGCCTCCCGACGCCCCTGCTGCAGGAGCCCCCAAGATGGCTGAACCCGATTCAACGCCGGTCGCCGACAACGTCACCCCCCTGCTGATGCCCAAAGCCGGTAACACCATGGAAGAGGGCACGATCATCGAGTGGAAGGTCGCCGAGGGCGAGACCATCTCCGAAGGCGACGTCATCGCCGAGATCGAGACGGACAAAGCCAACGTCGAGATCGAAGCCGACCACGCCGGCCGACTCGCGCGGATCGTCGCCCAGGCGGGTGAGATCGTCGAGGTTCAGGGCCCGATCGCCTACCTCGCCGACGACGATGCCGCCGTGGACGCCTACCTTTCCGCCCACGGTGAGATGCCCGCCGTCGAGTCGTCGCCCGAACCGGAGCAAGCCGCCGCCCGGAAGGCCGGCGAAGGTCCCCAGGGCGACGTGACCCCCCTGCTGCTGCCCAAGCAGGGCAACACCATGGAAGAGGGGACCATCATCGAATGGAAGGTCGCCGAGGGCGATACGATTTCCGTCGGCGAGGTCCTTTACGAGGTCGAGACGGACAAAGCCACCGTGGAAGTGGAAGCCGAGCACGCCGGCCGACTCGCACGGATCGTCGCTCCCGCCGGCGAAACCGTCCCGGTGAAAGCCCCGGTGGCCTACCTGGCCGACAACGACGCCGACGTGGACGCCTACATCGCCGCCCAGCCGGCCGGGACAACGCCCGAGAAGAAACCAAAGCCCGCGCCGGCTGCGAAACCTGCCTCCAAAGCGCCGGCCAAACCGACCCGCCGGCCGACCTCCCAGCCCGCCCGCAGAGCAACGCCCGCTGGCGGCCTGCCCGAAGGGATGACGCGCACGCCCGCCTCCCCCGCCGCCCGCAAACTCGCCCGGCAACGGGGGCTGGACGTAGCCACCCTGTACCCGGGCAGCGGACCCAACGGCCGCGTGCTGTCCGACGACGTCGCCGCCGCCCCTGCTGCTACCGCCGGAGCATCGGCCGATAAGACAATCGAGCCCGCCCCGGCGACCACCGGGCCTGTGGGCGAGACCATCGCCGAGCCGCTCACGAAGATGCGACGCGCCATCGCGCGCAACCTGCAGGTTTCCAAGCAGACCGTTCCGCACTTTTACATGACGATGGCCGTCCAGGCCGACGCGCTGATGAACTACTACCGCGCCCGCAAGGCGCAGTTCAAGGTGAGCGTCAACGACGTGGTGACCCTCGCCGTCGGGCGGGCGCTGGCGGAATTCCCCGAGATGCGTTCGCGGATCGACGAGGACGCCGGCGAGATCGTCACCGCCCCGGCTGCCAACATCGGCATCGCCGTGGGCACCGACGACGGACTCACCGTGCCGGTGCTGCTGGACGCCGACCGCATGGACCTGCGGACATTGGCCGATAAGACGCGGCGGATCGTCTCTGCCGCCCGGGACGGTCAGCTCGAAGGCGTCGGTCAAGGCGTGTTCACCATCACGAATCTGGGCATGTTCGGCGTGGACGAGTTCAGCGCGATCATCAACCCGCCCGAAGCGGGCATCCTCGCGGTGGGGGCGGTGAAAGAAGACGTCATCGTGGAAAACGGCGCGATGCGACCCGGACGCGTGATGAAAATGACCCTCGCCGCCGACCATCGCGTGGTGGACGGCCTGCTGGCTGCGAAATTCCTGGCCAGGCTGAAGGAACTGCTCGAACAGCCCCAGGCGTGCGAATAGGTCAGCCGACCGGAGCTTGCCCCCGGACTTTGCCCCCTGGAACCTGGAATCCCAAACCCATGTCAGATCAATACGATATCACCGTCATCGGCACCGGCCCCGGCGGATACATCGCCGCCCTGAAGGCCGCCCAGTTGGGCGCGAAGGTCGCCGTCGTGGAGAAATCGCCCCACCTCGGCGGGACCTGCCTCAACAACGGCTGCATTCCGTCCAAGGCGCTGCTCGCCTCGGCTGAGCTGCTCCACGAGATCGAACACGCCGGTGAGATGGGCGTGACGGTCGCCGGTCCTGCCGGCGCCGATTGGCCGGCCATCCAGAAACGCAAGGACAAGACGCTCCGCAAACTTCGCGGCGGGATCGGGGCGCTGTTCAAGGCCCGCGGCGTGGATCTCCACAAGGGCACGGGCCGATTGGCCGGGCCGGGCAACGTCGACGTGACCGACGCAAAGGGCAACACCGAGCGGATCAAGAGCGACAAGGTCATTCTCGCGGTGGGCTCGACCCCGGCGCGGATTCCCTCCTGGCCGAACGATCCGTCGGTGGTGTGCACCTCCGACGAAGCCCTGCACTGGGACACGCTGCCCGAGAGCCTGCTGATCGTCGGTGGCGGCGTGATCGGCTGTGAGTTCGCGTGCATGCTTCAGCCGATGGGCGTAGCCGTCACCGTCGTGGAGATGATGCCCCGCCTGCTGCCCGAGATGGACGCCGAACTCGGGCCGGCCATGCAGACCATTCTCGAATCGCGCGGAATCACCTGCCACACCGACACCCGCGTGGACCAGCTCACCGCCGATTCCAATGGCGTGAAGGCGACGCTGGGCAACGGTGAGTCCGTCGCTGCCGACCGCGTGCTGCTGGCCGTCGGCCGATCGCCGGCAACCGGCGACGTCGGGCTGGAGACGGTCGGAATCGAGACGTCCGAGCGGGGCTTTGTCCGCGTGGACGATACGATGTCCACCTCCGCCGAGGGGGTCTACTGCATCGGCGACGCGACCGGACGATGCCTGCTCGCCCACGCAGCCGGCGCCCACGGGGTGGCCGCCGCCCGCAACGCGCTGGGCGAGGAGACCTCCTTCCAGGCACCCATCCCCTGGGCAGTGTACACCTTCCCGGAAATCGCCGGGGTTGGCTTCACCGAAGCCGCCGCCCGCGAGAAGAACCTGCCGATCTCGATCGGGAAGTTCCCCATCGGCCATTTGGGCAAAGCGATGGCCGTCGGCGAGACGGACGGGTTTGCGAAGGTCATCCGCCACCGCGAGACCGACGAGCTGCTGGGCGTTCACCTGATGGGCCATAACGTCACGGAGATCGTCGCCGCCGCCGGGGCGATGCTGCACACGCGGGCCTCGACGCACGACCTGGCCGAGACCGTCTTCGCCCATCCGACGATCAGCGAAGCCGTCAAGGAAGCCGCCGAAGACGCCCTCTCAGCCGCCCTGCACCTGCCGCCACGAAAGGTGATCGGCGCCACCGCCGCCCTCTAGCACGCAGAAAGCGAACCCGACATGCCCGACCTTGCCGACGCACTGGACACCCTCAAAACCCTCGCCACCCCCGCCGAGCTGCGCGAGCTCGCCGAGGCGGGTCGTGAGTCGGCCGGGGGCATGCGAATCAACGCGCACATCCATCTGCCGCCGAACTTTTCCGCCTTCGAAAGCGTCGCCCAGGCGGTCGACCTCGCGAAGCAGCAGGACGTCACGGTGCTGGGGGTGAGCAACTACTACGACTTCACCGTGTACGCCGAGTTCATCGAGCGTTGCCGGGCCGCCGGGATCTTCCCGCTGATGGGTCTGGAGATCATCTGCATGGATGACCAGCTCCGCGAAACCGGCGTGAAGATCAACGACCCCGGAAACCCGGGCAAGATCTACCTCTGCGGGAAGGGCATCACCCGCCTGGACCCCATGACCGACCGGGCCAGCGAACTGATCGAGACCATCCGATCCAACGACGACGCCCGGATGGCCGAGATGATCGACAAGCTCGACCGCCACTTCGCCTCGACCGGGCTGGAGCTGAACCTCGATGCCGACGCGGTGGCCGAGAGGATCGTCGCCCGCCACGACGTGCCCGCCGAGACGGTGACCCTCCAGGAGCGCCACGTCGCACAGGCGTTCCAGGAAGCCCTGTTCGACCGGACCGACGCCGAAACCCGCATCGAAACGCTTGGACGAATTCTCGGCGCCCCCTCCAAAGCCACTCCCGACGCGGCGGTGACCATCCAGGGCGAGATCCGCTCGCACCTGATGAAGGCCGGCAAGCCGTGCTTCGTCGCCGAGTCGTTCGTGAGCTTCGCCGAGGCGAAGGAACTCATCCTCGAGCTGGGCGGGATCCCCTGCTACCCGACGCTGGCCGACGGAACCACGCCGATCTGCGCGTTCGAGCAACCGGTGGGCGAGCTGATTCGCAATCTCCGCCGGCGGGGCATCCACTGCGCGGAGTTCATCCCCACGCGCAATCAGCCGGCCGTCCTGCAGCAGTACGTCTCCGCGATGCGCGACGCGGGCATCGCCATCACCGGCGGAACCGAGCACAATACGTTGGAACTCGGGCCCATCGACCCTCCCTGCGCGGGCGGCTGCCACGTGCCCGAACCGGTCCGCGAGATCCTGCGGGAAGGCGCCGAGTTGGTCGCCGCTCACCAGATGCTCTCCCTGCACGGCGAGGACGGCTACGTCACCGACAACGGTGAACCCAACCCCGCCTGGGAAACCGCCGAGCAACGAATCGCCGACCTCAGCGCCCTCGGCGCAGCCGCCCTGGGTCGCTATCATGCTTTCACCGGCTGACCGAATCCTCCAACGAGGACACCCGAAAGGAGACGACGCACCCGATGGCTTCGACGCCCGACCGGCAGGACCTCTCGCCCGACGCGACGCTCATGGAGCGACTCATCGCCCTGTCGCGCCATTTCGGCGGCGACGAACGATTCGTGATCGCCGGTGGCGGGAACACCTCGGCCAAGACCGACGATACGCTCTACGTCAAAGCGTCAGGCCATTCGCTGGGAACCATTGACGCCGAGGGGTTCGTCGCGATGAACCGCTCGGACCTCAACGCGCTGCTGTGCAGCGAAGTCGCCGGCCAGCCCGCCCAGCGCGAAGCCCGCGTCAAACAAGCCATGCTCGCCGCCCGCTGCGACCCAGCCGAGTCGCGCCGCCCCAGCGTCGAAGCCCTCCTCCACCACCTGCTGGAGGACACCCTGGTAGCCCACACGCACCCCACGCTGGTCAACGCCGTCGCCTGCTGCACCGAGGGGAAAACCATTGTCGAAGAACTCTTCGGCGATGAGGTGCTCTGGGTGCCGTTCGTCGAGCCCGGCTACATCCTCGCCCAGACCATCCGCGACGGACTGGCCACGCTGCGCGCCGCCGGCAAGGACGCCCCCACCGCCATCATCATGCAGAACCACGGGCTCATCGTCGGCGGTGAGACTCTCGACGAGATCCGCCGGAAGACCGACCGCGTGCTGGAAACGCTCGCCCGACGCGTCTCGCTGGACGCACCGGCCGATGCGTTCGCGCCCTGCAGGCCGCCTGCCGACGACGAGGCGGACACCGTGCTGCGAACCGTCATGCCCGCCCTGCGGGGCCTGCTGGCCGACAGCGATACGCTGAAGATCGTCACCATCGACGATTCGCCGTTGGCCCGGGCGATTGCATCGAGCGACGCCGGGCGCGACGCCGCCACCGGCGGGCCATTGACCCCGGACCAGATCGTCTACTGCGGCAGCTTCCCGATGCTCTTCGCCCCGGACGCAGCCGAGGACACCGCCGAAACCGTCCGTCGATTGACCGACGCGATCGACGCCCACAGACAGGCCCATTCCCTGCCGCCGCGCGTGGTGATTCTCCGGGGCGTGGGGATCCTGGCCGTCGGCGATGACATTGCCCGGGCGCGGACCGTCCGCGATGTCTTTTACGATGCGATGCTGATTTCCGCGGGCGCCGAGCGGGCCGGCGGGATTGCCCCGCTCCGCGCCGAACACCGCGCGTTCATCGAAGGCTGGGAAGCCGAGGCGTATCGTGCATCCCTGGCCCAAGCGGGTGCCGCTGTCGGCCGGGTGGCCGGCAAGGTCGCCCTGGTCACCGGAGCAGCGCAGGGGTTCGGGTTGGAAATCGCCCAGCATCTCGCAGCCGAGGGTGCCCATGTGGTGCTCGCGGATGTCAACGTCGACGGCGCCCGCGCCGAGGCCGAGAAGCTCTCCGAACAGTACGGGCCGGACCGGGCGGTGGGCCTGGCGATTGACGTCAGCCGGGGCGAATCGGTCCGCCAGGCGGTGGGCGAAGTCGTCCGCGCGTTTGGCGGGCTGGATGTGCTGATCGCCAACGCCGGCGTCCTTCGGGCCCAGAGCGTCAAGACCCAGAGCGAGAAGGATTTCGACTTCGTGACGGCCGTCAATTACAAGGGCTACTACCTCTGCGTGCAGAAGGTTTCCGGCGTATTGGCCATCCAGCACGCCGCGCGGGAGAGCTACTGGAGTGACATTATCCAGATCAACTCCAAGAGCGGGCTGACCGGGTCGAACAGGAACTTCGCCTACGCCGGCAGCAAGTTCGGCGGGATCGGGCTGACCCAGTCGTTCGCCCTGGAACTGGTGGAAGACGGCGTGAAGGTCAACTCGATCTGCCCGGGGAACTTCTACGACGGCCCGCTCTGGTCGGACCCGGACAACGGCCTGTTCGTGCAGTATCTGCGAACCGGCAAGGTTCCCGGCGCCAAGACGATCGAAGACGTCCGCAAAGCCTACGAAGCCAAGACGCCCATCCGCCGGGGCTGCACCACGCCCGACGTGATGAAGGCGGTGTACTACCTCATCGAACAGCAGTACGAGACCGGCCAGGCCGTGCCCGTCACCGGCGGGCAGGTCATGCTCAACTAGACAGGACCCCACCATGAGTGACGATGTGAAACTTCCCGACACGCAGGCCGCCGTCCAACTGGTCGGGCCCGGTGAGCTGACGCTCAACCGCAAGAAACCCGTCCATGCGCCCACCGGCAGGCAGATTCTCGCGAAAGTGCAGGCCGTCGGTCTGTGCTTCTCGGACCTCAAGCTGCTCAAGCAGTTTTCCGACCATCCGCGCAAGGGCCCGGTCGTGGAGGGCATCGACCCGAGCGTGCTGGAATCGCTGCCCAGCTACGTGCCCGGCGAGGAGCCCACCGTACCCGGCCACGAGGTGGCCGCCGAGATCGTCGCGGTCGGTGAGGAGGTGCAGCACCACCAGGTCGGCGAGACGGTGATGGTGCAGGCCGACTACCGCCCGCTGAAGACGCACGGGTCCAACGGCGCATTCGGCTACAACTTCGAGGGCGGGCTGCAGGAGTACATCCTCACCGACGAACGCGTGGTGATGGACGGCGACCAGCGATTCCTGATTCCGGTGGACGGCGAGGAGAAGGATCAGAGCGCCTCGGCCGTGGCGCTGGTCGAACCGTGGGCGTGCGTGGAGAATTCCTACGTCACGCTGGAACGCCGGCGCCTCAAACCGGACGGGAAGCTGCTGATCGTGGTCGAACCGGGCCGAAAGGTCGACGGCATCGACGACGCGTTCGACGAAGACGGGCGACCCGCCCACGTCACCATGATGTGCGGCGACGACGAGCAGGTGCAGGCCGTCAGGGATCTCGGGTTCGAGGTCGCCCTCTCCGGCGGCGCCCAGGACCTTCCCGATGAGCACTTCGACGACATCGTGTACTTCGGGACCAGTAAGGAAGGGATCGACTCGCTGAACGACAAGCTCGCCGCCAGCGGAATTTTCAACATCGTCCTGGGCGGCTGCGAGATCGGTCAGCCGATTTCCGTGGGCGTCGGACGGGTGCATTACGGCGGAACGCGCTGGATCGGAACGACCAGCACATCGGCGGCAGTGGCGTATCGCAACATCCCCGAGACCGGCGAGATCCGCCCGGGCGATCGGGTCATGGTGATCGGGGCGGGCGGGCCGATGGGTCAGATGCACACGATCCGGGACATCTGCTGCGGAATGAAGAACGTCTCGGTGGTGGCGACGGACTTCGACTCGGAGCGGCTGGAGGCGCTGAAGAAGAAGGCCGCCCCCTTCGCCCGCCAGACCGGCGTTCCGTTGGAGCTGGTGAACCCCGAAAATACCGAGATCGACGGCGACTTTACGTACTTCGCGCTGATGGCCCCGATAGGCGAACTGGTGTCCCAGTCGATCGCGGACGCCGACGACGATGCGCTGATCAACATCTTCGCGGGCATCCCCGCCCCGACGCGTCACGACCTGGACATGGACGCCTACATCGCCAAGCGTTGCTTCATGTTCGGTACCAGCGGGTCGCGCATCACGGACATGAAGATCGTGCTGACCAAGGTGCTCTCCAAACAGTTGGACACCAACTGCTCGGTCGACGCGATCTGCGGGATGGCCGGTGCCGAAGCCGGCATCGTCGCCGTCGAGAACCGCCGGATTGCCGGGAAAATCATCGTCTACCCGCAGCTCAAGGAAACCGGCCTCATTCCGCTGGCCGAGCTGGAAGACCACTACGAGACGGTCGCAGCCAAGCTCGGTGAGGGCGGGTTGTGGACCGCCCGCGCCGAGAAGGAACTCCTGAAGGTGGGCAAGTAGGCGGGCTGCGCGCCGCGGGAGACGACCATGACCAGAACCTTCGTCGGATTCGGATTCGGGCCCATTCAGAGCGGGCTGTTCCTGTATGAAGCCTACCTCTCGGGCAACTTCGACCGGTTCGTGGTCGCCGAGGTGGACGCCGATCTGGTCCGCGCCGTTGAGGACGCCGGCGGGCGCTATGCCCTGAACATTGCCCGCGCCGACCGCGTGGACCCCTTCGAGCTCTCGGGCATCGAGCTGATGAACCCGCGCACCGCCGAGGGCAGGGACGCACTTGTCGACGCAATCGCCGAGGCGAGCGAGCTGGCCACCGCCCTGCCCAGCGTGGACTTCTACGACGCCGGCGGCGAGACGTCGGTGGTCTCGCTGCTGCAGGCCGGGCTGAGCAAACGCCACCAGCCTCACCCAACGGTGCTCTACGCCGCCGAGAACAACAACCACGCCGCGGAGATCCTTACGGGCAAGCTCACCGCCGCCGGCGCGGAGATCGACCGTTTCCAGGCGCTGAATACCGTCATCGGCAAGATGAGCGGCGTGATTACCGACCCCGAGACCATCGAGGCGATGGAGCTGGCCCCCATCACACCCCGGGCCGGGCGGGCAATTCTCATCGAGGAGTTCAACCGCATTCTCGTCTCGCGGGTGGAGATCGAGGGCTTCCAGCGCGGCATCGACGTGTTCGAGGAAAAGCCCGACCTGCTGCCCTTCGAGGAGGCCAAGCTGTTCGGCCACAATGCGATCCACGCCGTGATGGGCTATCTCGCGGACCTGCGGGGCTACCGGACGATCGCGGAGGTCGCCGACGATGAGGACATTCTCACCATCGCGAGGGCTGCGTTCCTGGACGAGTCCGGCCCGGCCCTGATCGCCCGACACGCCGGGCTGGGCGATCCGCTGTTTACCTCGGTCGGCTGGCGGGCATACGCGGAAGACCTGCTCGAACGCATGGTGAACCCGAACCTCAACGACCGGGTCGAACGCGTCGGGCGCGACCACTGCCGAAAGCTCGGCTGGGACGACCGCATCTACGGGACAATGCGGCGGGCGCTGAACGCGGGACTCTCGCCGAGGAACCTCGCCAAGGGCGCCGCTGGGGGCGTGTTCTCGATGATCCGCCGGGCCGACGAACTCACAGATCCGCCGGCTTCCCTGCCCGCCGACGAGAACGATCTCACCCGTGAATCCCTGGCCAGGCTGCTGGGCGAGATCTGGGGCGACAACGCCGACACCGCCCAGGCGGGGGACTTGATCGACCTGACCTGCCATGCCCTTGACGAACTACCCGCAGGATGACGGGGCGGAGGCTCGCATTGGGCACGCCGGGCGATATAATCTCTGCCATGACTCTTCCCCGTGAACCATTCGATCGGCCGATCCGCCTGGGCGTGCTGCTCTCGGGCGGAGGAAGCACGCTGATGAACCTCCTGGAACGCATCGACGCCGGCTCGCTGCCTGCCGAGGTGGCCACGGTGGTCGCATCGCGCCAGTGCAGGGGCATCGGGCGGGCCGAGGCAGCCGGCCTGGAAGGGCATATCGTGCCCTACCGCGACATGCCCGATCGCGATGCCTACTCCGCGGCAATCATCGAACATCTCGACGCCGCGGAGGTGGACCTGGTCTGCATGGCCGGTTTCCTCTCGCTGTGGACGATTCCCCGGCGATACGAAGGTCGTGTGATGAACATCCACCCCGCCCTGCTGCCGAGTTTCGGCGGGCGGGGCATGCACGGCCGGCGGGTCCACCAGGCGGTGCTGGATCACGGCTGTAAGGTCAGCGGATGCACGGTACACCTGGCCGACAACAGCTACGACACGGGCCCGATCCTTGTGCAGAAGTGCGTTCCCGTCCGGGAGGACGACACGCCCGAGACGCTGGCGGGGCGCGTATTCGACGCCGAGTGCGAGGCGTACCCCGAGGCGATCGAGCTGTTCGCCGCGGGCCGGGTTGTGCTGGAAGGCCGACGGATCCGCATCACAACAGGTTGAATTGGTCGACAAAGTCAATCGCTCCAAGCCAAGTCATGAATTCGCCTTACGCTCGAAACGCACCAAAATGGGTTGCATGGGGACGTCGTTTTGCCTAGAATCTTCTGCTGAATCGGAGCGCTCGAGGTTTAAGGTCGGTGTTCGCCCTGCCTCCTCAAGCCGACTTGGGAAATCCCCGACGATGGCATACTCGCGCGATCCGACTACCTATGAACCGATTGGAGACGAACGACCATGATTGACAAACCCCTTCAGAACGTGGATGAACCGAACCTGTACCGCGACCAGTTCCCTTACCACGAGCTTCCCCGCGTGGAATTCGAGGACGAGACGGTTCCCTTCTCACCGGCGGAGAATATCTGGATCACGGACACGACCTTCCGCGACGGCCAGCAGGCTCGCCCGCCGTATACCATCGACCAGATCGTGGACATCTACCGCCTCGAGGCGAAGCTCGACAACGGCTCGGGCCTGATCCGTCAAAGCGAGTTCTTCCTGTATTCCAAGAAGGACCGCGACGCGGTGGACCGTTGCCGCGAGGTCGGGGCGGAGTTCCCGCAGATCACCGGCTGGATCCGCGCGGTCAAGAGCGACTTCAAACTGGTCAGCGACATGAAGCTGCCCGAGACGGGCATCCTCACCAGCTGCAGCGACTACCACATTTTCCTGAAGCTCAAGAAGGACCGTCGCCAGGCGCTGCAGCAGTATCTCGACGTCACCCGGGCCGCCCTGGACGAGGGCATCCTGCCGCGTTGCCACTTCGAGGACATCACCCGCGCCGATATCGACGGATTCGTCGTACCCTTCGCCGTGGAACTCATGAAGCTCCGCGAGGAGTACGGGATGGACGTCAAGATCCGCCTGTGCGACACGATGGGGTACGGCGTTCCCTGGCCCGAGGCAGCGCTGCCGCGGTCGGTGCCCAAGCTCTGCCATCGCATCGTCCACGAGGCCGGCGTACCCAGCCACCTGCTGGAATGGCACGGCCATAACGACTTCCACAAGGTGCTCATCAACCCCGCCACCGCCTGGCTGTACGGCTGCGCCGCGTGCAACGCCTCGCTGATGGGCATCGGGGAGCGGACGGGCAACTCGCCCCTGGAGGCGATGGTCATCGAGGCCGCCCAGCTCCGCGGGCAGGATCCGAAGGTGAACTACCCGGTCATCACCGAGATCGCCGAGTACTTCGCCAACGTCATCGGCTACGAAATCCCGACGAACTATCCGCTGATCGGGCGGGACTTCAACACGACCCGTGCGGGCATCCACGCCGACGGGTTGCTCAAGAGCGAGGAGATCTACTCCGCGTTCGACACCAAGAAGCTGCTGAGCCGACCGATCGGCGTGGCGATTACCGACAAATCCGGGGCCGCGGGAATCAAGCACTGGATCGAGTCGCGCCACGAGATCACCGTCGCCAAGGACGACGCCCGTCTGCTGAAGATCCGCGACAGGGTCGACGCCGAGTACGACACCGGTCGAACCACCGCCATCAGCGACGAGGAAATGAACCTCTGGTTCACCGAGACCTTCGGGCAGGATGTCATCGCCCGCTGAGACGGAGCCTCTGAATAAGGTTGAAACACACCGCCGCCGGCGGCGTCCAAACGGGCGTCGCCGGCGTTTTGCTGCGCCATGCGAGAAAAAATTCCACGAGCTTTCCGCAATGTCGGCCGTCATTGTGCGTTGTACATACAATGGGCATAGCTGCGAACCAACCCATCCGCCCTGCGTGCGGCGCCCACGAGGTGCCCGAACCACAACAAGGAGACACACCATGAAGAGAACACTGCTTTGTATCGCGATGATCGTCGGCCTGCTCGCCTCGACGGGCCTGGCCGATGAGAAGGAACGCAAGGGCGACCGGCGCAAGGGGCGTCGCGAAGCCGCCCGAAAGAGCACCTCCGCCAACCAGCCCCGAGGCGAGGGTCGACGGGCACGGAAGGCCCCGAAGAAGAACAAGGCCCGCACCGACGTGCTGATCTACCAGTTCAAACACATCCACGTGGATTCGTTCATCAACACGCTCGAACAACTGGCCCGCAGCAAGCACGTCGCCCCGCACATCAAGGACGTTCCCCACGCCGTCAACGAGCAGTCCAACACGATGGTCATGCTCGCCCCGCCCGAGCTGACCAGGCTCGTCAAGCAGATCGCCGAGGGTGTGGACAAACCCAACCCGCGCGAGATGCGCCGCAGAACCGACCGCCCCAAACGCCACGCCTCTCAAGGCCGGCGCGAGTGCCCGATGATGAAACGCTCCGGTGGCGGCAAGTGCCCCATGGGCAAGTCGTCCGCCGGGAAGAAGGCCCACAGCCGAAAGGGCCCGGTCGGAAACAAGGGCGCCCGCTTCGGCGGCAAACCAGGCCGCCGCGATGATCGGCATCCGGACGCCAAGGGCAGCCAAAGCCATCGCCCGAGGATGATGTTCGGCATGCTGCTGCACCCGCGGCTGGCCGGCGCGATGAAGCTCAACGAGAAGCAGGTGGACAAGGTCCGCGACGTCGTCAAGGATCTTTACCGCCAGGTGAAGCAACTCTCCAAACGCGCCGCCAATGCCCGCAAGGACGCCAGGAGCGAAAAAGCCCGCAGCCAACTGCAGACCAACGCCCGACGGCGCATCATGCAGCTGCACAAGGAAGCCCGCGAGAAGATCGACAAGATCCTCACCGACGAGCAGAAAGAGCAGTGGCGCAGGATGGGCAAAACCATGCACCCCAGCCGGCGAGGCCGTGATGGCGACCGCCGGGCCCATCGTCGCAGCCGACGCGATGACGATGACGACGATGACGAGCGTCGAGATCGACGCGGTCGCCGCAGCCGCCGCGGTCGCCACAGCCGTCACCACGACAAAGACGATGACTGACCGGGATACTCGATGACGGCCGGGCGCCGGTGGGAATCCCGCCGGCGCCCGTTTCTTTGCGCCGCCCGCTGCGATGAGGTATACTGCACGCACATGGCTGACTGGGTGAAACATCACGGCCTGCAGGTTCTCGTGGCGACGGCGGTGTTCGTCGGGGCCTTCCAGGTGGACTACGCCTTCTTCTTCACGGACAACCTCGGCGTGGTCGAGCCCGGGCGCCTGATCCGCTCGCCCCAGCCCGAGGGCGAAGGCTGGCGGGTGCTGGAACAATTCGACATCGACCAGATCATCAACCTCCGAACGCGCGAGGAAGACCCGCGGGAACTCGCTGAGACCCGCCAGGCCGCCCGGGACGCCGGCGCCACCGTGCGCCACATTCCGATCGCCGCCAGGCTGCCGAATCTCGGGCAGATCGAGGACTTTCTCTTTGCCGCCCGCCGCGAGGGCGTCACGTCGCTGGTGCACTGCCAACACGGCGAAGATCGCACGGGCATGCTGGTCGCCGCCTGGCGGGTGGTGGTCAACGGCTGGTCGGTCCGCAAGGCGATGGCGGAAATGGCCCGCTACCGCGCCGACACCGACAGGGTCGACATGCGGTTCCTGCGAAAAATGCTCCATCAGCTCCGCATCGACCGGGCGTATTGGCTGCGAAAGACCGACCCGACCAACGTATGGGTCCACCGCCCGGGGCAGGCGCAAAAGGGCGGTCTTTTCCGCATCGCTCACCGCGATGGGACGTTATAGAATAGGTAGCAGACCGCGAAGATCTCCCGCCCCGCGGGGCAGGAAGGCAACGCCATGACGACGCTCAACTCGTATCGAGGCGTGAACGAACTCCTCCAGCAGCTTCGCGCGGTCCGCCTGCGCCAATGGCTGGTGGACCTCGCCGCGGGGACCCTCGCGATGGCGACCATCCTGCCGGCGACGATCCTGGCGGTAGGCCTATCGCTGGGGTATTGGCCGGACCAGCCCCCTTCGCTGCTGCGATGGACCGTTCTGCTGGCGGCGATCGCCGTGCTGGCCGGCGCGGCAGTGTGGTTCTGGCTGCGACCCGCCCTGCGACGCCTCAACGCCGCCCAGATCGCCCGCCAGGTGGAATCGGCTTTGCCCGACGTCCGCAACGATCTGATCAACACGATCCTGCTGTCCCGCGACGGCGCCCAAGCGTCGCCCGAACTCGTCCAGCACGCCATCGACGAAGCGGTCGGCCGATGCGGCGACGTGCAGCTGACCCGCAGCGTGAACCTCCACCCTCTGCGGAAGTGGGCCCTGTCGGCGGGCATCCTCGCCGCCCTGACGGGCGCCTTCATCCTCCTCCAGCCAGGCCGACTGGGGCGAGGCCTGCAGGCGGCGACCACCCCGACCCGGTACGTTCCCCGCGTCAACTCGATCGAACTGGAATCGCTCACGCCCGGAGACGCCACCGTGTTTGCCGGTGAGACCGTCGCCATCTCGGCGAGGCTCGCTGAGCCGCTGGGCGAAGACGTCTGGGCCCGCGTGCGCATCGACGGGCGCGACGAGCCGATCCCCATGCTTGCCGGGGAAGGCCGACGCAAGCTGGCGATTCCGCCCTTCCCGGCCGAGCAGAGCCTGCGATACGCCGTGGAAATCGGCCCCGACCGTTGGCCGACCGACAAGCCCTGGCACGAGGTGCGGGTGGTCCGACGCATCGAGGTGAAGGGCCTGGACCTGACGGTGGACTACCCCGAATACACCGGCTGGGCGAACAAGACCATCCCCAACGCACGCGGCGACATCGACGTTCCCATCGGGTCGGCAGTGACCGTCTCGCTGCACCTGGCCAAGCGCGCCCCGCGCGTGACCTTCGAACACTCCGACGCCGCCCCTGTCGTCATGCAGGCCGACGGGAACATCTACCGTCACACCTTCCGTGTAATGAAGGACGGACGCTACCGGATGGTGCTCGCCGACGACGCCGGCCGACCGATTCAGCAGGTCCCCGCGCTGGACGGAGAGGCGGCAGAGGACATCGCCTCGCGCATCAGTGAGGGGCTCGACGGCGGGAATTTCCGCATCCGCGCCGTCCCCGACGAGGCACCGGCGATCACCATCACCCGACCGGGCAAGGACGTGAGCATCGCCCCGGGCGGGACGCTGTCGATCCGTCTCAAGGCGGCCGACCGGATCGGCCTGTCCGGGGTGGCCGTCTACGCCGGGAAGGAAGGCGAAGACCCCGCCAAGCTCACCGCCTTCCCCAACACCGATCTCACCGGGCGAAAGAACGTGCTGCTGGACTACGAAATCCCCCTGGGCGACGCGACGGAGGGCGACGTGCTGGTGTACCATGCGGTGGCCACCGACAACCGCCAGTTGGCCGGCGTCGGCGGGTTCCAGAGCACCGAATCCAGCCGCTATCGCATCGTGGTGCAGGACGCCGCGAAAGTCGCCGCCGCCCGCGCGATGCTGCGCGACCAACTTCGGCGCAAGCTCATCGCCCTGCTGGAGGCCCAGCTCAAGCAGCGAGTCGCCTGCGGCGTTGCGTTGCGGAAGCTGGCGAGCCTCGACCCCATCCGGACGGCCGGCGCGAACATCCGCGTCGCCCAGACCGCCCTGCGCGAGCAGATGCTCGGGATCGTCACGACGTTCCCGTTCGACGCCTCGACCGTGCCCATCCAGCAGGCGCTGGCGCTGCTGGCGAAGAACGAGGCCCGCCACGCCATCTCGCAGGCCGACGCTTTGGCGACGCTGGCGAGGCTATCCGAACGCAATGAAACCTGCCTGGCGCTGATCGACTCGCAGGAGCACATCATCGACTCGCTCAAGGCCTTGCTGGTGTACATGCCCCAACTGACCCGCAAGACCGACGCGAAGAAGGACGCCGACCCCGCCGGCGACCTGCCCCCCGACGCGTGGGAGAAGTACCGCAAGCTCAAGGAAGGAATGAAGGACTTCGTCAAGGAGCAGAAGAAGGTCGTCGCCGCCACCGATCGCCTCGTGAAGACGCCCGTGGACAACTTCCAGGACGAGAAGACGCTCAAGGAGCTCCAGGACACCCAGGACAAGTGGGAGAAGTTCATCAACGAGAAGTTCGCGGACTTCTCCAAGCTGGCTGAGCAGGATTTCGCGAATGCGTCGGTGCTCAAGGAACTGATCTCCGTCAAGTGCGACGTGACGATGGCCAAGGACGCCCTCAAGCAGAAGGCCGGCGAGATCGCCACCGCTGCCGAGGAGTCCGGCGTGGAGAACGCCAAGTCGCTCACCGCCAATATCGAGAAGTGGCTGCCCGACAAACCCGACCGCACCAAGTGGGCCATGGAAGCCCCCGCCGGCGGGCAGGACAACGTGGAAATGCCCGAGCTGCCCACCGAAATGGAGGACCTCGTCGGCGACCTGCTCGAACAGGAAGAAGACCTCTTCGAGGAAATGGACGACGTGACCTCCAAGGCCACCATGAGCGGCGACAAGGGCATCGGCTGGGACGCGATGGACGGGCCCATCAGCAACATGAACGCCCAGGGGGTTACGGGCAACCAACTGCCCAATACCAACGAAATGCAGGGCCGAAGCGGCGAAGGACGCCAGGGCAAGAGCAGCGGCGAGTTCGTGGAAGACAAAGCCGTCGGCAAGGGAGGCCGGCGAACGCCCACCCGGCTGACGCCCGAGCCGTTCCAGAAGGGCCAGGTCGATGACAAGTCCACGGACCCGCCCGGCGGCGCCACCGGCGGCGGGAAGGTCTCCGGTGCCGGCGAGCAGGGACTGGAAGGGCCCGTTCCGCCGGATGTCAAAAAGCAGATGCAACGCCTCGCCGGCAAACAGGCCGCCCTGCTGAACAAGGCGGAACGCATCCAGGCGAAATTCAAAACCAGCGATTACTCCGCCTTCCAGCTAAAGCAGGCGATCCTGCTGATGAACCGCGTCCGGAAAGACCTCGAAGCCGGGCGGTACCGCAACGCCCTGCGCCGACGACGGGCGACGCTCTCTGCCCTGGAGCAGAGCAAGCTGATGCTCTCCGGCGATATCGACGTGACCGAAGACACCGCCAAGGCCATGCCCAAATATGTCCGCGACGACATTGCCGACGCGATGAAAGGCACGCTCCCCCGCGAGTATGAAGACGTCCTGCGGCAGTATTATGAGCGTCTGCGTGAGAAGAACCGGTAACCCCGCCATTTGTTTCGGGCGATAGATTCTTTCGTGGCATGGGCTTCCCGCCCATGGAAACACGGCCCGGAAGGCCGTGCTACAACCGTAGGGCCCGCAACTTGTTGCGGGCGGAATGGCTCCTGCAAACGGTTCTGCGCGTTCTATCCCCCACCTGACGGTGGGGGCTTTTTCGGAGGGTTTTTCGTGGCATGGGCTTCCCGCCAACGGCACGGCCTGGAAGGCCG
>JBKHCL010000092.1:0-12528 GCA_046541875.1 Phycisphaerae bacterium
TTGCGTTTGATGGTCCCCAGGATGCCGCTGGACTCGTCGCTCTTGCCCGCGTTCTTCTTGCCGTAGCAGCATTTCTTGTACTTCCTGCCGGACCCGCACGGGCAGGGGTCGTTTCGGCCGGGCTCTTTGTCGGCGTGGATGGTCTCGACCTTGTCGGCCGAGGCGATGAGCTCCTCCTCGGCGGCGATCTCGTCCTGCGTGAGCGACTTGCGGGACAGCTCGCCGAGCTTGCGGTCCTTCTGCTTCTTCTGGAAACGATCGTTGATGGGGTCTTTGCTCATGTGGCTCTCCGTTCGCGGCGGCTAGGCATCGCGGCCACAGCATTTCTTGTACTTCTTTCCGGACCCGCACGGGCAGGGGTCGTTCCGCCCGACCTTGGGCACGTCGCGGACGATCTGCTTGACGGGTTGCGGCTCGGCGGCCTGTTGCTGGTCGGCCATGTCCTGTGCGAGGTGGTCGTAGCCCTGGAGCTGTTCGTGGACGGTATTGGACACCTCGTAGACACTGGCCATCTCGCTCTCGCCGGTGAGGCGGACCTTGAAGATCATGTCGGTGACCTTGTCGCGGACGCCGGCGAGCATCGCCCGGAAGTATTCGGAGCCCTCGCGTTTGTAGGCGACTCGCGGGTCCTGCTCGGCGTAGCCCCGCAGGCCGATGCTGTCGCGCAGGTGGTCCATGCTCAGCAGGTGATCCTTCCACGAGCTGTCGAGAATCTGCAGCAGCACGAACCGCTCCAGCTCGGTCATTTCCCGTCGCAGGTACGATCGGCCGACGCGGACGAGCACGTCCATGGGCTCGGCGTTCCGGAAGTCCTCTTCGGTGAGCTCTGTATCGAAGCGGTTCTTCGCCAGTTCGATGGCCGGTTCGATATCCGGCGAGTCGCCCAGGCGCGAGCGGATGTGCCGGCGGAGGGCGTCATCGTCGTCCCATTTGCGGGCCTCGGTGAGGAGGCGTTCGTAAATGTCCTTCGGCTTGGCGTTGAGCACGTCCTCCAGCGCCAGACCCGCTTGATACTTGCGATTGGCCCATCCGACGAGGGTTTCCATGGCGTAGACGTTTTCCGTGCCCGCCTGGGCGACGGTCATGTCCATGGCATGCTCGACGGGGTACTCGATCTCGCGCTGGTGGTAGCCGGCCTGGACGATCTCGATGAGCTTCTCTGCCGCCTCGTCGGGCTTGTCCGAGAGGTCGTCGGCGGTGATCTGATCCATGGCGAACTTCTGCCGCGCCCACTCGGCCAATGCTTCCACGGCGTAGCCATCGGTGAGGAAGGCCGCCACGCCCGAGAGGTCCACCTTGTCGATCTGCTCGGCGGCGGCTTCGGTGAGATGCTCCTCGACCTCGGGCGGATCCATCTTGCGCAACTGGTTCTGTGACAGCTGCACGCCGAAGCGGCTCATGGCCCAGCTGCTCAGCCCGCGGAGGTCCCACTCCTCGGGGGGAATCGCGTCGTCCATGTACTCGCCGAGGGTGATGGCGACCTCGCTGTTGGCTTCGTCCTTGGCGGCGTCGCGGAGTTGCTGCTGGATGTCCTCGATTTCATCCATCGTGTCGCCGCGAATGCTGCCGGGCTGGATGCTCGATCGCACGGTCTGTCGGCCCCATTCGGCGATGCATCGCTTGACGTACTGCCCGTCGAGGTAATTGGCGGCCGCCTCGTCGATCACGTCGACGACCATGTCCATCACCAGCCCTTCGAGATTGCGTCCTTCCAGCACGGTCTGCCGGCGCGAGTAGAACTCCTTGCGCTGATAGTCCATCACCTCGTCGTATTCGAGGAGGTTTTTGCGGATCTCGAAGTTGCGTTCTTCGACCTTCTTCTGGGCCCGCTCGATGCCCTTGGAGATGCGGCGGTCCTCGATGGACGCCTCGCCCTGCAGGCCCAGCCAGCCAAGCACCTTGAGCATCCAGTCGCCGGCGAAGATGGTAATCAGCTCATCCCGCAGCGAGAGGAAAAATCGACTCGAACCCGGGTCGCCCTGTCGACCCGATCGGCCTCGCAGTTGGTTGTCGATGCGTCGGGCCTCGTGGCGCTCGGTACCGACCATGTGCATCCCGCAGGGGACTTCCTCGCGGCATCTGGTTCGGCCGCGTTCGGGGAAGTCCGGGTCCAGCTTGGGTTTGAAGCAGTGGGCGCAGTTGGTGGCGGCGTCGTACTGCTGGCAGTGGATGCAGCACTTGTTGACGCCCGAGGGGTAGAGCGGGTCGGGCTGGACCCCGAGATCGCGCAGCGTGTCCTCGTCGGGCACTTTGCATTTGTCGTACACCACGCCCGCACCGAGCTTGATGTCCGTACCGCGACCGGCCATGTTCGTGGCGATGGTCACCGTTCCGACCATCTGCTTGCTGCCCTGCTTGAGCGGGCGCTGCAGGCCGGCGTTGACGACGATCTCGTTCTCGCGGGCGGCGTTTTCCGGCCGACCGTTGAGCACCTGGTGATCGATGCCGTACCGCTTCTGCAGCATGTTCGAGAGCGCCTCGGACTTTTCGATGCTCGTGGTCCCCACCAGCACCGGGCGCCCCAGGTCGCGCGAGTAGTGCTTGACCTCCTCGACGATCGCGTCGTACTTCGCTTCGGTGTCGGCGTAGATGCGGTCTTCGTGGTCCACGCGGTTGACCGGGCGGTGCGTGCGGACGGCGACCACGTCCAGCTTGTAGATTTTCGAGAACTCGTTGGCCTCGGTCAGGGCGGTTCCCGTCATGCCCGCGAGCTTCCTGTACATCTTGAAGAAGTTCTGCAGCGTGATCGTCGCGAGGGTCTGGTTCTCCTTCTTGACGGTGACGCGCTCCTTGGCTTCGACGGCCTGGTGGAGCCCGTCGGACCACTCCCTGCCTTCCATGAGTCGCCCGGTGAACTCGTCGACGATGACGACCTTCCCGTCGCGGACGATGTAGTCCTTGTCTCGCTCGTACACCAGGTGGGCGCGGAGGGCCTGGTTCATCAGGTGAGGCCATTCCATGTTCGCCCCCACGTAGAAGCTGCCCACCCCCGCGATCTCCTGGGCCACCCCGACGCCCTCGTGGGTGAGGTTGACGGACTTCTTGTCCAGCTCGACCTCGTAGAGCTGATCCTTCTGCCTGAGCGTCGCCTCGGCGTCGGCGAGGTTCTCCCGCGCCTCGTCCAGTTCCTTGCGGATTTCCTTGCGGCGATCCTCGTTGCCCTTGGCCCGGTCCAGTTCGCCTTCCAGCGTGGTGACCTTCTGCCGCAGCGACTCGACGGCCTTGTTGGCCTGGTCCCACGGGCGGTTCTTGTTGATGACCTCGCGGGCGACGCTGTCGGCCTTGGAGTATTTGCCCGTCCCCCCGTGGGCCGGTCCGGAAATAATCAGCGGCGTGCGGGCCTCGTCAATGAGGATGTTGTCCACCTCGTCGATGATGGCGTAATCCAGCGGGCCCTGGACCTGCTCAGCGGTCGAGAGTTTCATGTTGTCGCGCAGGTAGTCGAACCCGAACTCGGAGTTGGTCCCGTAGGTCACGTCCCGGGCGTACATCGGCTGGCGCTGCTTGCTGTTCATCTCGGAGGTGATGTAGCCCACCGTCACCCCCAACAGAGCGAAGATCGGCTCGGCGAACTCCGCGTCGCGCTGCACGAGATAGTCGTTGGTGGTCACCACGTGGGAGTGCATCCCGTCCAGCCAGGCCATGTAGATCGCCGGATAGCAGGCGATGGTTTTGCCCTCGCCGGTGGCTTCCTCGGCGATGGTGCCCTCGTCGAGGATCATCCCCGCCACCAGCTGCACGTCGAAATGGCGGTGCGATCGCGCCCGGCGGGCGGCTTCGCGGACCAGGGCGAACGCCTCGGGCAGGATCGCGTCGCGCGGCTCGCCGCCCTGGCGGCGCTGCCTCAACTCGTCCGAGCGGGTCAGCAGCTCCTCGTCGCTGAGACGTTGGATCTCGTCTTCCAACGGGTTGATCTCCTCGCGAACGCGCCGCAGGCGGGCGCGGACGAGGCGTTCGTTTCGGCTGCCGCCGATAAGCTTCAAAAACAGGTGTCCGAGCAGTTTGAGCATAGAATGTCACCGGGCGAACAGCCCCGTCGGGCAATGACTGCGACGGACGGTTGGCTCACCTCGTATCTTGGGTTATGCTGCGCTGACGTCCCCGGCGGTCGGCTGGGGAGCTCGCCTCCCGACGACGGGGGGCGAAGGCGGGTGCAGTATCGCATCCGGCCGCCAGTGGAGTCAAGCACACCGCAGGGAGACAGCATGAACGATCAGGGCAAACGAATCGGTCTGGGACTCGTCGGGGCCGGCGCTTTCGGCGAATTCTGCATGGACACCTACTCGAAGCTCGACGGGCTGCACGTGGCGGGCATCGCCGACGTCCGTCCCGCCGCAGCCGAGGCGCTGGGCAAGAAGTTCGACGCCGCCGTCCACATCGACGCCAAGGACCTCATCGCCGACCCGGGCGTGGACCTGGTGCACATCGCCACGCCGCCCTCGTCGCATTACGACCTCGTCAAGGCCGCCGCCGCCGCCGGCAAACACGTGCTCTGCGAGAAACCCCTGGCCATGAACATCGCCCAGGCCGACGACATGCTCGACGAGATGGACCGCACCGACCGCATCTGCCCGGTAAACTTCGTGCTCCGCTACAACCGCGTGACCGACGCGGTCAAGGCCGTCCTGGACTCCGGCCTGCTCGGCAAGCCGCTCACAGCCCGGCTGACGAATCTGGCGTCCGATTCCAAGCTCGACGAACATCACTGGTTCTGGGACCCGCTGGTCTCGGGGGGGATCTTCATCGAGCACGGCGTGCACTTTTTTGACCTGTATCGCTATTGGCTGGGCGACGGGCAGATCTGCTCGGCCCACACCGAAACGCGCGAGAACACCACGCAGGAAGACCGCGTGATGTGCCTGGTCCGCTACGACAGCGGGGCGGTGGCCCACCACCATCACCAGTTCGATCAGCCCTGGATGCTCGATCGCACCGACCATCGCATCGTCTGTGAACTGGGCGATATCCGCGTGGACGGGTGGATTCCGCTGGAGATGACCGTCGACCTGGTAACCAACGAAGCCGGCGTCGAGACGCTCGGCGACCTCCTGCCCGACGCCGAGATCACCGTCACCGAAACGTACGACGGCGAGCAGGCCGACAGCATCTCACGCGGGAAGGACCGGCACTTGACCAGACGCGTGACGCTGCACTTCTGCCCCGATGACGACAAACAGCGGGTGTACTCCAACTCCGTCCGCGACCTGATGATCGACCAGGTGAACTATCTGCGCGATTCGTCACACGATCGCGTCGTTGCCGAAGAGAACGGCCGAGCTGCCGTGCGCCTGGCCGAAACCGCGGTCAAGCTGGCAAAACAGTCCTGAGACCCACAACCTCGCCCGGGCAGGCGTGCCTGCCCGATGCGCTACCTGCCTTTCCGTTCGTCTGCGCAGCCGGGACGTGCTCGACCCCGTCACTCATCGGCGGAGATTGATCTGCCAGTTCCAGAGAAACACCACCCGCCCAGGCGGGTTCCATGTCTGCCGCGCTAACCGTGACAACTCTCTAAAGGATCCGTGTATGCAACGCCTGACTTCGTGCGTTTTGGCCCTTCTCGTGCTGACCGGGTGCAGTCTGACCTCGGCGAATTCCGCCGACACCGACGACGGCAATCCCGTTCCGAACACTCGCAACATCACCGGCAAGCCGTTCGAGCTACCGAAGATCTCCAAGGACACGTTTCGGGCGAAGCTCATGCTGGTGGGCCTGGTTCCACGGTCCAAGACACCGGCCAACTTCGAGGTCATCCTCGAACGCGCTGCCGGCCAGTGGCGGTCCGTCCGCGGAAAGGCGTACAAGTACAACACCTCCAGCCACGCCGTGCGCAACACCGGTCTGAGACCCACCGACGACGGCGTGAGCGGCAAGCTGCATATCACCATCCATCCCGACGCGTGGGTGCCCTCCGACGGCAAGAAGCGCGAAATCGACGTGACGATCGACGCCGAATTCGGCAAGCCGGCAAACGACGGCAGCCGACAGGCGACCGGGACATACGAGGCGGTCATCAATCATCCCGACGGGGGAACCAGGAAGGTCGCCGGAAAGATTGTCGGATCGGCCGAGAGGTTCCGCCTGCCGGGCACGTGGACACGTGGCAAGAAGGCCGACGACGAGGGAATTCGCTTCGCGTTCGACATGGGGACCAAGCGGGTGAACTGGAACCACCAGCGGTCGGCCGTCCAGGAACTGCCGACCGTGTACGACCTCAGCGGATTCCGCGGGGTGCGATGCAAAGTAAGCACATCCCAGCCCCGAGACGACGTAAACGTCACGTTGTGGATCCGGGAAGACGACGGCAGCTGGTATTACGTGCGGTCGGCCGTCCCGCTGATCGACAAGAGCAACCAGGCCGAGATCCTCTTCGAGGACTTCACCGAGGCCGAGTGGGTCGCCCCGGGCAGCCACATCGACGAGGACTACGTGGTGGACCTCACGAGCATTTCGCACATCGCCGTGGGCGTGGTGAACCCCCTGGGCGTGGGCAAGGTGAACTTCACGCTGGAGCAGCTCGAACTGCTGCCCGCCGAGCAGAAAGAGCCCTCGCCGGTGAAGCTGACCTGCACGGGCAAGACGCTCAGCGTGAACGATCACAACGTCGTGCCGGCCGGCGTGGTCGGCGGCTTTGCCGGGCACTTGCCGCAGAAATACCGCCCGGGAACACAGCGGCATCTCTATGCCCGCAGCACGCCGCGAAACCCCTGGACCAACTACGAGCACTTCCATACCAGTGATTTTTCGGACTGGAAGCCGCTGATGAAGATCTTTAACGGTGACGTGGAACGGTACAAGACGCTGGTGACCTACCTCCACAGCCGGATCGATGGCGACAAGTACGCCAAGCGGTTCGACACCTGGTCGCTGGAGAAGCACAACAAGTCGCGCGACCGGAACGTCTCTCCGGACATTCTGCGGGGATTCCTGAACGAGTTGCTCTCGACGCCGCAGTTGTACAACGCCAAGGCGTGGGCAGGGATTGATCTGCCCAAGGAGTTGGTCGGTCGACTCGGGAAGAAGGACATGGACCGCGTGCAGCTGTATCGCGCCAATCGCGACCTGATCGAGGCGACGTTCGCCGAGTACATCAAGCCCAAGACCGGCCAACCGACCGAGATGTTCTACATCAACTGCTACGGCGAGCGGAAGGAGCCCGCCCGCATGCTGTTGGCGACGGCCCGCTGGAAAGAGCAGTTCGCCGGCTTCGCCGCCGGGCTTACCAGTCACGCCGACTACCTGCAGAAGTACGGCGAGGTGACCCTGGAGTTCTGGAACGAGCCCTATCTGCACTGGGGCTCGAAAGACCGCGTGAACCTCAAGAACCACTACTACCGCGAGGACCTGGCCAAGGAAAACGGCCCGGTAATGATCAAGATCAACCCCGGCATCCATCACTCCCAGGTGACCGACTGGCAGACCGTCGCCAAGCGGGCTGGCAGGGACGACGCACTGGGCAAGCTGATGAGCGAACAGCTCAACCGCAAGCGCGAATGGCAACGATGGAACCCGAAGGAAGAAAAGACCCCAGACCGCAGGACAGCCGACCGGGCCGCCGACGCTCTGAACGATCTGCTCAAGAGCAGGAAGCTGCCCGCCCTGAAGCTCTGGGACGAGCTGAAACTGCCCGAGAAGGTCGGCAAACTGCTCAAGGAAGCACGCAACGGAAAGCTGGGGGACTATCGCCTCAAGGTGCTCAACCGCAGCCTGCTCAACGCCGCCCTTGGCGACGCGCTGGAGGCGAACCCGGCCATCGAGGACGGCCCCATCGTGCCACACCTGGCGTGGAAGCCCGGGCCCGACGGGAAACTCCGCGTGGAAGACACCACCGCCTTCACCTACTGGGCCGGCAAGGGCAACGGGTGGATTTACGACACGATGTATCGCGTGATGGCCGGCGAGGTGAAGAAACGCAACCCGAAAGTCACCATGATCGCCGGATGGGGCTTCCGCTGGCTGGAAGACCACTGGGCCGCCTGGGATATACTCTACAAGAACACCATCGACCGCAACATCGACCTGATCGACGGCGTCCACGAACACCACTACCAGGGCGACGTGACCGCCATCCCGGGCATGTACGAAGTGCTCACCGCCTACGGCGTGACCGAACACAACAAGTGGCTCTACGGCTACAACACCGAAACCAACGACCTGCTGGACGCCCCCTCCCGCGGCAACGTCGCCAGCTCGGCCGAGGCACGCCGGGCCACCGAGTATCGCCGCATGAGCTACAACCTGCGGGACATTGTCTACTGCATCAACCAGGTGCCCGACAAAGCTCGCGGCCGAACGATGATCCATCCCACCTCCACCAACCAGGCGCTGGAAGTGGGCTTCGGGCTCATCCGCAATCTCCGGGGCCGACTGATTCACTGCGAGACCGACGATCCGGATGTCTGGGTGACGGCCGCGGTGGACGGGACCGACCCCAACGCCATGCCCCCCGGCTACGACGGGACGCAGAAGCTTGTGGTGGTGGCGTTCAACGACCATCGCGAGGATCGCGAGGTGCAACTGACCGTGGCCGCCCCGACGGGCACGACGTTCCGCGACGGCATCGCCCATCGCACCCACGTGGACAAGAGCGACTACCGGATCTCACGCCCCACCGAGACAATCGCCGCCGACGGTAAGACTGAGTTGACCTTTACCGTCACCATCCAGGGCCGGGGCGGCTGGGCGGTGGAACTGCCCCTCAGCAAGCACATCACGCCGAAGACCGAGGTGGCGCGCAAGCAGTTCTTCTCGCCGGATATCCTGAAAACCGTCCAGCGCGACAAGCCCATGCGGACCGCCATCGCCGTGGACCCCGCCTGGAGAACCAGCGCGAAACGTGCCTGGCTGAAACTGGTGGTGGAAAACGTCGCCCCCGGCGAGGCGAGCGTGACCATCGGCGGGACGACCCTGGAGATTCCCAAGGCCTACACCGCCGACAACGTCAACCGCATCCATTGGCTGCCCGTGCCGCTGAAATCGCTCAGCGACAAGACGACACTGGAGTTTATCGTCAACGACGGCAACCATTCCGGCTACCGGGTGGACACAGCCAGCCTCGTGCTGGAGAAAAGCGAGTAACACAGCCTCCATTGCCGCGACGCGCGACGGTCAGTCCGTCCTGCGCAGAATGAGAAACTGCCGCTGCCCGGCATCTTCCGGCAGCGAGAACGGCTGGGAGACATCCAACTCAAAGCCGTACTTGTCCGCCTCGCGCAGGGCGATGGGTTTCTCCTCGTCGATCGCCTCGGGCGTCTTGTAGAAGATGATCGCCGAGGCGGGCGTGGGCTTGAGCAGGCCCCGGACCTGACGGACCATCTTGCCGGCGGTGCCCACCGCACGCAGGAGCACGCGATCGTAAGCCTGGCGATGCGGGGGTTTCTGGCCGGCCTCCCGCGCCTGTTGATGAATCGCCTCGACGTTCGCAAGACCCAGCGCGTCGGCCTCGGCTTTGAGGAACTCCGCCTTCCGGTAGCGGGACTCGATCCCCGTTATCCGCAGCGACGGATTCGCCCACGCCAGCGGAAAAATCGGAAACCCGCCACCACAGCCGACGTCGGCCACCGTCAGCGAATCGGTGAGCAACTCGCCACAGACCCGCCCCACCGACAGGCTGTCGGCCACGTGCAATGTCCAGAACTCGCCGGCGTCGGTGATGCGCGTCAGGTTGAGGTCCTCGTTGACACGCTCGAGATCGCGCTGCAGTTGATGCATCGTCTCGACGGATCGGTCACCCGCCAGGCCGCACTCGTCAAGGAATTCGCGTTGGGATGCGTTCGGATAGCTCATCCCTGCGGGATACCCGCCGGCGAACGATTCGTCAAGGCATGAGGCAAACGTCTCGCGCTGGTTTGGTTGGCGACACCCGCCGTTGAGACGCCGGTCGATGTGGGTCGATGCCCTATTGCAGTTGGTCGATCTTCGCTGCCAGCACGAAGTCCGCCCGCGAGAGGCCGTCAACGCTGTGGGTGAAGATCTTGATATCCGCCTCGCCGTAGGTGAAGCAGATGTTGGGGTGATGCCCCTCCTGCTCCGCGATCTCGCCGACGCGATTGACAAACCCAAGCGCCGCCTTGAAGTCGTCGAACTCGAAGTGCTTCCGGATGTGGTGCTCCTCGACCACGTCCCAGCCTTCGACCTCCTCGGCGAGCTTGCAGAGTTCCTCGCCCTTCAGCGCGTCGGCCTGGCCTTGGCAGGGCTTGCATGTTTCCTCGGAAAGCGATGTCATCGGAAGTCTCCTCTCTCATTGCGGTCTGCTCTGCGAATTGTAGCGCCGCGAGACGAGATCTCGGGGAATGCCTCAGAATCGGCTGCGCGCGAACCGCTTGGCCTCGGTGAAGATGGCCGATACGTCCGCCTCGTCCAGCCCGGCCGACCGACAGACCGCCTCGGCGAACCCCGCCGTGACCAGTTGATCCGGCGTGTGCGCGTCGGACCCGAACATCAGCGTCGCCCCCTGCTGCATCGCCAGCTTTGCGACGTGTCCGTTGGCCAGGCAGTGACCGCTCTTGGCCGAAATCTCCAGCCGAACGCCCTGTCTCGCCGCCTCGGCCACGTCCGACTCGGAAATAAGTCCCGGATGGGCGAGAATATCCACCCCCGCGGCGATGGCGGCGGCGTTGGTTCCCTCCATCACCGGCTCGACGAGCGTCTCACCATGACAGATCACCACCTGCGCTCCCAGCTCGCGCGCCCGTCGCGTTGCCTCCGCGATGTGGACCGGGCGAACGTGCGTCAGCTCCACGCCGGCCAATACGCGCATCGCTCTGCCCAGCTCATTCTCGCGATCCGCCGCCTCGATCAACTGCGGCAGGACGGTTTCCATCGTCGCCAGGTCCACGTGGTCGGCAAACCCGAGAATGCCATACCCCTGCGACTCGGCCCGGCGGATGTGCTCGGCCGGTACGAGCGCACCGTCGCTGAGCAGCGTGTGGGTGTGGAGGTCCACGAGCATGGGTCAGTACTGCTTCCGTTTGCGGGCGGGGGGAATGTCCATCAGGCCGCGGTATTTCGCGACGGTTCGGCGGGCGATGTCGATGCCGTGCTTCTTCAACTCCGCCGCCAGTTTGTCGTCGTTGAGAGGCTTGGACTTGTCTTCGTTGTCGACGACTTCCTTGAGCTTGGCCTTGACCGCGTCCCAGGAGACGTCCTCGCCGCCGGCGGTCGTCGTCCCGCCCGAGAAGAACATCCGCAACGGAACAATGCCCCGCGGGGTCTGCACGTACTTGCCCGCCACCGCCCGCGAGATCGTCGCCACGTGCACGTCCACCTTCTGGGCGATGTCGGCCATCGGCAGGGGCTTGAGCGCCTCCTTGCCGTGTTCGAGGTAGGCCTTCTGCACCTTAAACACTTCCTGCGTCACGCGATACACCGTGTGCCGCCGCTGCTGAACCGCCCCGATGAGCCACTGGGCCGAGCGGATGTTCCGCTTGAGAAACTCCTTGGCTGCCTTGTCCACGCCCTTGGTGCGCGCCATCTTGCGATACGGACCTGAAATGTACAACTGCGGTACGTTGCCGTCGGGCATGGTGACCACGATCTCGCCGTTCTCGTCCAGGTCCACGACCACGTCCGGCGTGATGCCCGGAACGTTCCGCTCGCCCACCAGCGAGCCGGGGCGAGGGTTCAGCCGCGAGAGATTCTCCAGGGCGTCCTTGATCTCCTCGATATCCCTGCCGGTGCGTTTGGCGATCTGCGGCAGGCGGTTGAGCTCGATGTCTCGCAGGAAGCTCTCCACCAGCGTCTGCTCCAGCCGTACGTCCATGCCCGCCTCAGCCTCCTGGCGAAGCTGCAGCAGCAGGCATTCCCGTACGTCGCGGGCGCCCACGCCGATCGGCTCGAGCGTCTGCACGCAAGCCAGCACGTCGGCCAACTGCTTCTCGGTAACGTCGTCGAGCCCTGCCGCGATGTCGGCAAGCGGTGTGCGAAGGTAGCCGTCGTCGTCGATGTGGTCGATCAGCACCTCGCCCAGCCGTGCGGTGGTCTCGTCGGCCTCGATGAACGCCCACTGCTCCAGCAGGTGCTCGTGCAACGTCTGGGACGGGGCAGCCGTGTTGGCCATCGCTTCGAGCTTGCGGTCGCCCGCCTCCGCAGACGCCGGCGGTTTGGGAGCACCCTCGGCCGGCGCGAAGTCGGGCCCGTACTCGTCCTCGAAATCCGCCAGGCGGTTGAAGTCCTCGCTATGGCCGTTGTCGTCGCGGACCACCAGCGGCTCCTCGCCGCGATCGCGCGATTCCTCCTCGCGCTGCAGGGGCTCGTTCTCGTCGGCGCCCGGCTCGCGAAGCTCCAACACCGGATTGGACTGCAGCTCGACGTCGATGCGTTCCTGCAGGGCGAGCATCGGAAGCTGGAGGATCTCCATCGCTTGGATGATCCTCGGAGACAGCTTCATCTGCTGTTCGAGGCGAGCCTGTTGTGTGACGTCCAATCGCATGATGTCCTCATTCTACACCGGCCAGACTCAGCCGCAAGGCAGGTGCCTGCGAACAGAGCCAAACCGGCGGTGTGCGGGAGTTTCGCGGCGCCGTGCCCCCC
>JBKHCL010000207.1:0-2654 GCA_046541875.1 Phycisphaerae bacterium
GCCGGCAAGCCGGCAAGCAGGTTGCGGGCCCCGTGTTTGGGGATGGGTTGTCAGGGCGTTCCGGCCGTGCGGCTTCGCTGCCGGCGGGGGTAACTGGCTATTGCGATTTTGCCTTTCTCGGCTTGTCGAATTCGCGGGCGTATCAGGATCGGCCGCGAACGCGGTCTTTCTTGTCTTCGTCAGTCTTGGATTTCCAGAGGTTCGGCATTTCGATGTCGACGCCCGCCTCGCGAAGCTTCTTGATGTAGAGACGGCCTCGGGTGCGTTCGTGTCTTTGCCCGGTCTTGATCAGCTTCTTGATGCGGGTGTCCATATACGCCTTGCTGGGTTTCTTGGCTTTCTCGGGCCATTCGCCAAAGGGCAGCAAAAGGGTCCATGTTATGTCCTTGGATTTCAGTGTCGCTACGGCCGAGTGCGATGGCAGGGCCTCTTTCATGAAGGCCAATTCCTTCAGCAGCATGTAATAGGGCGAGAAGGTATAGGTTCCGCGCATGGAGTCCGCCCCCATGTAAACAGCTTTCTTCTTGTGACGAGTGAAGTTGCCCAACTTGGCCGACCCCTTGAGCGAAGCCTTTTTCAGCAGTTGTGGCAACATCGTAAGCCGGTAGGTCGTCAGGATATCATCGCATCGGTGTTTCATCTCAACCGAGGCATCCTTTTTCTTCATGGCCTGGGTAACCAGATCACCAGCCGCTGGCCCGATGTTTTTGAGGGAAGCAGAGGCCTTGTCGCGTACTTTCATATCGTTGGCATCAAGCTGTTCGATGAGCTTCAGGACCTTGGCCCGGTCGATCGCGGGGGTCTTCGGCGCTTTGGCCTTCTTCCTTTCGGCCTTGGGCGCTTTGGCTTCCTCGGACTCTGTCCTGGGCGCTTCGGCCTTTTTGGGCTCGGCCTTGGGCGCTTCGGATTCGCCGGCATTGGCGGGCTGGACGAAGGGCACCTGTGTGAACAGGAATATCGCGATCGCAGAGAGAAGTGTTCTTCGCATCATCGTGTCTCCTATGTCGGTAGGTGAGTCGCAGCACGTGCTTATGGCCCTGCACAAAATGCCGCTCTACAGGAGGAGGTATCGGACGCCGCCGTCGGCTGGGATTCCCTCGGTGGATTCTTGAGGAAGACCGTACCCGCTCTTGATTATAAGAATATACCCGGTCGATATGAGGATTTCAAGATGTATCTCTGGTCGGCGACAGGCTTCCGGGAGGCTGACGAGGAGTCGTGATTGCGCGGCGGGAAACGCGACCAGGCCTGCTGGTCGGCGTGGCGCGCACGGCCTTGGGGGGTGGCGGTGGAATCGCGCCCGGTCTTGACGTCGCGGCGGCGGTGCGGTATGAAGCGGGTTTCCGTGGTCCCCGAGAAACCGAACCTGGAGAGCCGTTATGTCCACGCAGGCGCAGATTGTTACCGATTCGCAGAAGGTCCTCATCGAGAACTATGGCCGATTGCCGATGGCGGTCGTTCGCGGTGAGATTGCACGTCTTTGGGACGCCGACGGCAAGGAGTACCTGGACTTCTTCGCGGGGTTCGGAGCCGGCGGTGTCGGTGGCCATTGTCACCCGGTCATCACGGCGGCGATCAAGGCCCAGGCGGACACGCTGCTTTCGCACGGGAACCTGCTGACCTCGCCGCCACAGGTGGAACTCGCTGAGAAGATCACCGCCCACGGGTTCGGCGGCAAGGTGTTTTTCTGCCACAGCGGGGCCGAAGCGGACGAGGCAGCCCTGAAGCTCTGTCGTTTGGCGGCGGGGCAGGGGCGTTACAAGATCATCTCATTCGACGGCTGTTTCCATGGCAGGACCATGGGCGGGTTGTCGCTGTCGCCGGAGAGTTTCCAGGCGGGCTTCGAGCCGATGCTTCCGGGCAACGTAAAGGTTCCCTACGGCGATCTGGACGCCCTCTCGGCAGCGATGGACGACGAGACGGCCGGCGTGTTTGTCGAGCCCATTCAGGGCGAGGGCGGGTTGAACGTGCCCACCGCGGAGTTCATGCAGGGGGTCCGCAGGCTCTGCAGCGAGGCGGGCATTCTGATGGTGGTCGACGAGGTGTGGACCGCCCCAGCGCGGACGGGCAAGTGGTTCGCCTATCAGCATTTCGGGGTCGAGCCGGACGCGATGTGCCTGGCCAAGGCGATCGGCGGCGGCGCGCCGGTCGGGGCGATGGTGGCGGCTGAGGGGGTTGCCGACGTGCTGGGCCCGGGAACGCACGGGTGCACGATGGGCGGCAATCCGCTCTGCGCGGCGGCCGGCGCTGCGGCGATGCGGCTGATCGAGGATGAGAATCTCGTCGAGGCGGCCGATACGAAGGGCGCGAAGGTCGTGGAGATGATCGAGTCGGCGAATCTCTCGTGTGTTTCGGACGTGCGCGGCAAGGGGCTGATGGTGGGCATGAAGCTCGACGACGCCAAGCCCGCCAAGGACGTCATGCTCGCCTGCCTCGAGCGTGGGCTCATCCTGTGCATCGCCAAGCAGAACGTCGTTCGTATCGCCCCGCCGCTGGTGACCGCGGAGGCGGACATCGAGAAGGGCGTGGGCATTCTCATCGACGTGCTCCGGGGCTGATTGGCCGGCTGAGCGAAGTTTTCGTCCCCGCGCTTCGAGAAATGGGCCTATAGTAGTACGTGAGCTCAGGTCTCCGGATTGCACGCTCGATCGGGG
>JBKHCL010000208.1:0-2647 GCA_046541875.1 Phycisphaerae bacterium
CTCAGGCGTTGGACAGCTCCACGAGCTTTCGCAGGGCGGCGGCGGCTGACCCGGAGTCGATGGACTCCGCCGCCTTGATCATCCCGGCGGGGAGGTCGTCGGCTGCGTCGGTCACCATGAGGGCGGCGGCTGTGTTGAGCAGCACGATGTCGCGGGACGGGCCCTTCTCGCCGTCCAGCACGCCCCGGATGACGTCGGCAGACTCCTCGGCCGAGCCGACCAGCAGGTCGTCCAGCGTCGCCCGGGCGATTCCCACATCCTCAGGCCTGAGGCGGTAGGTGCTCACCGTACCGGCCGCGAACTCGGAAACCTTCGTCTCGGAGGTGGTCGAGAGTTCGTCGAGTCCGTCGTCGGCGTGAACGACCATCGCCCGGGTGGCCCCGAGGGTCCCGAGCACTTCGGCGAGCGTTTCGGTGAGGTCGGCGTCGAACACGCCCATTACCTGCCGCCGCGCGCCGGCCGGGTTTGTCAGCGGGCCCAGAACGTTGAAAATGGTTCGCACTCCGAGCTGTTTGCGGACCGGCACGGCGTATCGCATGGCCGGGTGGTGTTTGACCGCGAAGCAGAAGCAGACGTTGGCGTCCCGCAGGCAGGCGGCGAGTTGCCCGGGGTCGGCGTCGAGGTTCACCCCGAGGGATTCCAGCACGTTGGCCGAGCCCGAAGCGCGGGTATTCGTGCGATTTCCGTGCTTGGCGACGGTAACCCCCGCCCCGGCCAGCACCATCGCCACAGCCGTGGAGATATTGAACGTGCTGATGCCCGTCCCGCCGGTCCCGCAGGTGTCCACGACGTCGGCGTTGGCTGTGTCCACCGGAATCACGTGCTCGCGCATCGCCAGCGCGCCGCCGGCGATTTCGTCGACCGTTTCGCCCTTGGCTGCCAAGGCAGTCAGAAAACCGCCGATCTGGGCCTCGGTCCACGCGCCGTCCATGATCTGCGAGAACGCGGCGTGCGCGACGTCGCGGGCGAGGCTGTGCCCGGTGACGACCTGGCGGAGGATTTCGCTGTAGACGACGTCGGCCATGACGGTGCTCCCGATCGGCGCGATTTTCGTGAAAAGAAGGACCAAATCGGATTATATTGCCCCTGCGGCGGATGGCAAGGGAGGGCCCGCCGATCACCGATGCAAGGACACGATATGCCCGAGATGACGTTGCTGGTTCTCACCGACATTCACGATCACCACGAGCCGTTCGGCCCGACGCCTCATCGCCGCTGCGAGCTGGGGCGCGAGCTGGTGCGCCGCGCCATCGAAGACGCCCGGCGGCGGGGTTCCTTCGACGCGATCGCCATCCTGGGCGACCTGGTCAACGACGGCAGAGACGCCACCGCCGACGCGATGGTCTCCGGAATTGTCGACCAGTGCGCCCAGGCCGCCCCGGACGCAGCGGCGTGGGTGGTTCCGGGCAATCACGACTACCGCGCCGACGGCGAACATCTGCCCGGTGGGCTGAGCAACCAGACGCAACTCATCGAGCACAACGGCTACCGCGTGATGCTGTTCGCCGATCGCTATGAGATGACCATGTTCGCCCGTCGCCCGGACGGGGCCCTGGCGAAGCTGGACGAGCTCGCCGACCGACCCGGCGGACCGATCGTCGCCCTGCAACACAACCCGATGCACCACACGCCCCCGGGCGATTACCCCTACATGTTGGCCAACCGCTCCGAGATCATCGCCGGCTACGAGCGGGCGGGTGTGGTCCTCTCCCTCAGCGGCCACTACCACGGCGGCCAGGCCCGCAGCGAACTCAATGGGGTGACGTACGCCACCTGCCCCGCCCTGTGCGAGGCGCCGTATCGTTATACGGTGGTCACGCTGAGCGACAGGGACGTGACGCTCGAAACGCGCCGACTCCGGGCGGGCGACGAGCTGGCCCCCGTCGACAGCCACGCCCATACGGAGCTGGCGTATTGCGGGCAGGGGATCGACCACGGAACACTGCTGCATCGCGCCGGGTTGATGGGCCTGGGCGGGGTGGTGGTCACCGAACATGCCCCGCAACTGTACTGCAGCGCAGCCGATTTCTGGGACGCGCGACATGTCTTCGACCCTCGCGTGTGGCGGACGGCCGACGAGACGGACCGCATGGACCGCTTTCGCGAGCTGACCGGTCGGCTGGACCGCTCGTTTGCGCGCGTCGGGCTGGAAGTGGAACTGGACGCCGAGGGACAACTCACCCTGCGCGAGGAGGACCGCGACGTGGCCGACGTGCTGATCGGCGCGATCCACTGGATTCCCGAAGACCTCACCGCTGCCGACCAGACGCGGAGAATCGACGCCTTCCGCCGGGCGAACCTGCGGCTGATCGAAGCGGGGGTGGACATCCTGGCCCATCCGTTCCGCAGCTTTACGCGGAAGGGCATCGCGGTTCCCGACTCGGTGTACGATGAACTCTCAGCCGCCCTGGCTGCCTGCGCGGTGGCAGCGGAGGTGAACTTCCATAACGCCGCCCCGGACGAGGCGTTCTTCCGCCGCTGCCTGGAGCAAGGGGTGAAGCTGGCCTTCGCAAGCGACGCTCACTACCCTTGGGAAGCCGGCGGCCTGACCGCCCACGTCGAGTTCGTCCGCCGCCTGGCTGGGCGGAACGACATCGCCGATCTGCTGCTGTACCCCGACGGCTTCGCCGAGGCGGTGGGCGTGTGA
>JBKHCL010000209.1:0-2643 GCA_046541875.1 Phycisphaerae bacterium
TTGACAGATTCACATGTTGCGGCGAGAATCTCTCCTTCCTGTCGCACAAGAAAGAGAGAGCGCCTTGTCTTACGAACCGGAACTGACCGCCGCCACCCAGGCTGCCCGCCAGGCGGGGGCGGCGATCCTGCAGATCCAGGCCGACGGCTTTGAGATCGCGCGCAAGGCCAACCAGGACCCCGTCACAACGGCCGACCTGGAAGCCAACCGCATACTCAAGGGCGTCCTGCTGGACGCCTTTCCCGCCGACGGCTGGTTGAGCGAGGAAACCCGCGACGACGCCCGCCGCCTCGAATGTAAACGCACCTGGATTATCGACCCGGTCGACGGGACCAAGGAATATACCCAGGCGATCCCGGAGTTCTGCATCTCGATCGCCCTGGTCGAGGACGAAACACCCGTGGTGGGCGTGATTTTCAACCCCTCCACCGACGAGATGTTCACCGCCGTCGCCGGTGAGGGAGCCCGCTGCAACGACAAACCCATCCACGCCGAGCGAGCCATGGGCGATAGGCCCCTGCTGGCCTGCAGCCGATCGGAAGTATCGAAGGGCAAATGGGAGCCCCTGGCGGACCTGTGCGACGTCCGGCCGGCCGGCTCTGCCGCGTGGAAGCTCGTGCTGGTGGCGCGGGGCGAGGTCGACGGGACCTTCACGATGGCCCCGCGGAACGAATGGGACATCGCCGCGGGCGTGCTGATTCTAGAAGAGGCCGGCGGCGTCACCTCCGATCGCAGCGGCCAGGCGATTCGCTTCAATCAGCCCGATCCGCTGAAAAACGGTATCGTCGGGGCGACGCGCCAGGCCCGCGACGCGGTGTTCCCGCTGGTGGAGAAACCCTAAAGCCCGTTGCGGACGGGAATCCGACAGGCCGATAGAACAACTGAGCTCGCCGGCCCGTATGATGATGTGCCCAATACAGGAGGTCCCTTTGGCCAAGCCCAAGGCCGACAACTTGACCTGGCATGATGCGTTGGTGACCCGCGCCGACCGCGAGCGTCTGCTGCCTCAGAAAGGCTGCGTCGTTTGGCTGACGGGGCTGAGCGGATCGGGCAAGAGCACCATCGCCCGGGCGTTGGAGAAACGGCTGATCGACGAAGGCCGACTCGCCTACGTGCTGGACGGCGACAATGTCCGTCACGGGCTCAACGCGAACCTGGGCTTCTCGGCCGACGATCGCACCGAAAACATCCGCCGGGTGGGCGCGGTGGCTGCCCTGTTCGCCGACGCGGGCGTGATTGCCATTACCGCGTTCATCTCGCCTTACCGCGCCGGGCGCGATGCGGCACGGGCTGCCGTCCCGAAAGGACGCTTCCTGGAAGTGCACCTGGCTGTGGACGTCGCCGTCTGCGAGCAACGCGACCCGAAGGACCTCTACAGGAAGGCCCGGGCGGGCGAGATCCGGAATTTTACCGGCATCGACGCCCCATATGAAGAACCGGCCAAACCCGAGCTTTCGATCGATACCTCCGCCGTCAACCCCGCCGGCTGCGTGGAGGCGATTCACGATCTCCTCAGCGAGCGAGGCCTGCTCACGTAGATCAGCCGACAACATCACCCGACAACGGGATATCCCATGGACACCTACAATCTGACGCATCTGAAGCAACTGGAAGCCGAGAGCATTCACATTTTCCGCGAGGTTGTCGCCGAGTGCCAGAACCCGGTGATGCTCTACTCGGTGGGCAAGGATTCCTCCGTGCTGCTGCATTTGGCGGTGAAGGCATTCGCCCCGGGCAAGCTGCCCTTCCCGCTGATGCACGTGGACACGACCTTCAAGTTCCCCGAGATGATCCGGTTCCGCGACGAGTACTGCAAGGAGCTGGGGGTGGACCTGATTGTCCACACCAACCACAAGGCCCTCGATGAGATCGGCCCATACGAGAACTGGACGTGCTCGATGTGCGCAAGCATGCTCAAGACCCAGGCGTTGGTCGAGGCCCTGCAGACCCACGAGTTCGACGCTGCCTTCGGCGGCGCGCGGCGGGACGAGGAGAAATCCCGAGCGAAGGAACGGATTTTCTCCTTCCGCGACCGCTTCATGCAGTGGGACCCCAAGAACCAACGGCCGGAACTTTGGCAGCTGTACAACACCTCGCACGCCAAGGGCGAGAGCTTTCGCGTGTTCCCGCTGAGCAACTGGACGGAACTGGACATCTGGAACTACATCTACACCGAGCAGATCCCGATCGTCCCGTTGTATTACGCCGCCGAGCGGCCGGTGATCAACCGGGATGGGATTCTGGTCTATGCCGGCGACCTGAACAACCCGGCCGACGGCGAGACCATCGAGCAGCGGTGGGTCCGCTTCCGCACGCTGGGATGCCAGAAATGCACCGGGGCAGTGCCCTCGCGGGCGACCACGCTGGAAGAGATCATCGAAGAGACGATGATCGCCCGGCGGTCGGAACGCGAAAACCGCGCCGTCGACCAGGACCGCGAAGGATCCATGGAAGAGAAAAAGAAGGAAGGTTACTTCTAGCCGTGCATGGCGCGAACCGGGCTGGCTGTGGCATGGGAAAGCACCGGCGTGGGGACACGCCGATGGCACCCGAGTTGTAGGGCCCGCAACTTGTTGCGGGCGGAACGACTTCCAGCCCATGGAAACACGGCCTGGAAGGCCGTGCTACGGCCGTAGGGCCCGC
>JBKHCL010000210.1:0-2642 GCA_046541875.1 Phycisphaerae bacterium
CGGGTGCCCCGGCGTGTCCCGACGCCGGTGCTTTCCCATGCCACGAAGCTTTCAGCCGGCCGCCGCAGCATCCGACGCAGGATGAATCGCACGAATTCCTTCGGCAAATCCTGCAGAGATCGGCCTTTCAGGACGATTTAACTAGCGGACACCGTCCGTCCCCTCGAAGGAGAACGCTCGTGGGCAAGACCGCTTTGATTACCGGAATCACAGGCCAAGACGGCAGTTACCTGGCCGAACTGCTGCTGGGCAAGGGCTATGAGGTCCATGGGCTCGTGCGGCGATCCAGCACGTTCAATACCGAACGGATCGACCACATCTACCAGGACCCCCACGAGGAATCGCCCCGGCTGATCCTGCACTACGGCGATCTCACCGACGGGGCCGGCCTGCGGCAGGTGCTCAGCAAGTGTCAGCCCGACGAAGTCTACAACCTCGGGGCCCAGTCGCATGTGCGGGTGAGTTTTGATCAGCCGGTCTACACCGCACAGGTCGACGCCGTCGGCACACTGCGGCTGCTGGAAGCCATCCGCGATTTGGGCTTGCCCACGCGCTACTACCAGGCCTCCACCAGCGAGATGTTCGGCGAGGTCCAGGAGATCCCCCAGCGCGAAACTACCCCGTTCCACCCCCGCAGCCCGTACGGCTGCGCGAAGGTCTTCGCCCATTGGCAGGTCGTAAACTACCGCGAAAGCTACGACATGTACGCCTGCAGCGGGATCCTGTTCAACCACGAAAGCCCGCGGCGCGGCGAGACGTTCGTCACCCGGAAAATCACCCGGGCGGCCACCCGCATCCGCGAGGGGCTCCAGGAGAAGCTCTTCCTGGGCAATCTCGACGCCAAACGCGACTGGGGCTTCGCCGGCGATTACGTCGAGGCAATGTGGCTGATGCTCCAGCAGGATCGGCCGGACGACTATGTCGTCGCCACCGGGCAGACGCACTCCGTCCGCGAGTTCCTCGACGTGGTGTTCGGCGAATTGGACCTCGACTGGCAGGACCATGTCGAGATCGATCCGCGCTACTTCCGGCCGGCCGAGGTGGAAATCCTCCTGGGCGACCCGACCAAGGCCCGCGAAAAGCTCGGATGGCGGCCGAAGGTGGACATGACAGGTCTGGCGAGAATGATGGTCGAGCACGACTGGGCCATCGCACGCGAAGAGCGCGTCCTGAGCGACCATCGCAGCCGCAACGGAAGCGGAAAGGTCGCCAACGGCTGGCGCGATTAGCCGCGCGAACCGCCCGGCCGTCCCCGGCGTAGCAGCCCCAAAGGACTTCCCCAAGCATGGATCTGACCGCACAACGCATCGTCGTCACCGGCGGGGCCGGCTTTCTCGGCCGATTCGTCCAGGACGAGCTCCGCAAACGCGGCGTGAGCGAGGAAAACATCCTCATCCCCCGTTTCGAGGAGTACGACCTCACGCGCGAGCCCGACGTCCGCCGGATGTACGACGACATGAAGCCCACCGTCGTGATGCACCTGGCCGCCGAGGTCGGCGGAATCGGGGCCAACCGCGACAACCCGGGCCGATTCTTCTACGCCAACCTCGCCATGGGACTGCACTTAATCGAAGTCGGCCGACAGGTGGGCCTGGAGAAGTTCGTGCAGGTCGGCACGATCTGCGCGTATCCGAAGTTCACGCCCGTCCCCTTCCGCGAGGAGGAGCTCTGGAACGGCTACCCCGAGGAGACCAACGCCCCCTACGGCGTCGCCAAGAAGGCCCTGCTGGTGATGCTGCAGGCCTACCGGCAGCAGTACGGGTTCAATGGCATATATCTCTTGCCCGTAAACCTTTACGGCCCCGGGGATAACTTCGACCTCCGGACCTCGCACGTGATTCCCGCGCTGATCCGCAAGTTCTGCGAGGCAAAGGAGAAGGGCGAGCCGAGCGTGGAAGTCTGGGGCACGGGCAGCGCCAGCCGGGAGTTTCTGTACGTCCGGGACGCCGCCCGCGGGCTTCTCGACGCCACGGAAAAATACGACGGCCCCGAGCCGGTCAACCTCGGTGCCGGCTTCGAGATCACCATCAAGGACCTCGCCGAGATGCTCCGCGAGCTGACCGGCTTCGACGGCGAGATCGTCTGGGACACCACAAAACCCGACGGCCAACCGAGACGATCTCTGGACACGACCCGCGCAAACGAGTACTTTGGCTTCCAGGCCGCCACCCCGTTCAAAGACGGCCTGAAACAGACAATCAAATGGTGGCGGGAGCAGGAACTTACTACGCATGCCAAAGACACCTGCCAGAAGGGATAACAGGTGACTCAATCCGGTGTCCGCGATGTCTCGTTTACGCTCGGGGTGCAGCTCGCGACGATAATAGCTGCGATGCACTTGAGATGGCCGGGCTTTCATCTCGGAGGTATCCGTCGTGAGGAAAGCCTAAGGGGCCCTGAATATACAGGGCTGTCGCGTTCGGGAGAATGGTATTGAACAGGCTGATACGCAGGCTGCTGGAATTGGCAAAAAGCTTTCATCGGCCAACAGCAATGCTGTTGTTTGGCAGACCTTGTGTGAAAGGGATGGAGGCTGGGTGTTTCGGCAAAGGTGGCTTGGTATTCTGCGAAGGCGAACAGGAAGACATACCTTTGCTTGTCGACGCATGGCCTGAGGAATTCAAAGCCGCAGAGCGGATCGC
>JBKHCL010000211.1:0-2638 GCA_046541875.1 Phycisphaerae bacterium
ACCGTCAGGTGGGGGATAGAACGCATTTCCGTAGCACGGCCTTCCAGGCCGTGTCTGCATGGGCTGGAAGCCCATGCCACGAAAAACGCTCCCGGAAAGCCCCCACCGTCAGGTGGGGGATAGGATTCGCGCAAACACCCTTCAAATAGCGTTTTATCCCCCAGCTCACGCTGGGGGGCTTGCCCCGTTGTGCGAGTGCCCGGGCAAAGGGGCAGATAGTTCGTTTACAGGATGCAGCGCGCATAACCGTTTGCGGGAGTCGTACCGCCTTGTCGGCGGGTGGTCGAGCCCCCGGGCTGTCGTGCGAAAAACCGTGCGAAATGGTCTTGTATAACCCCGGGGCGGCGCGTACATTGGCAGGTTCGCCCGCAGTGCGCGATGCACGCTGTGGGGTGAGTTGGCTGGATGGTCCAGCCGCCCGCCGACGGGGCAGGAGCCGTCGGCCGGTGTGCCCTCGTCAACGGGATGAGGGAATCGGCGCCGGAACCGAACATTTTCAGCAAGTCAGGATTCTCTTTTTCATGGTCGATTATAATCTGATCCGTTCGCTCGACGTCACCGAGGAGGATGTCGAGAAGGAAATGGCCGAGGCGCTGGGGGGCACGTTCACGGAAGACGCGCTCGGTGAGATGGTCAAGGGCGAAGCCGTCCACACGCCCGGAACCATCCTCAAGGGGCACATCGTCGATATCATCGGCAACGACGTGATCGTCGAGGTCGGTCTCAAGAGCGAAGGCTCGGTCGAGATCAGCGAGTTCGATGACCCCTCCGCCCTGGAAGCCGGTCAGGAGATCGAGGTCTACCTCGAATCCGTCGAGTCGGACTCCGGGCTGGTCGAGCTGTCCAAGCGCAAGGCCGACCGCATCCGCGGCTGGGAGCGCCTGGTGGCCGACAACGACGAGGGCGACGAGATCACCGGTACCGTCACCCGTAAGATCAAGGGCGGGTTGCTGGTGGACATCGGCGTTCCGGCGTTCCTGCCGGCCTCGCAGGTGGACATCCGTCGGCCTCGCGACATCGGCGATTACATCGGTCAGCAGATCACCGCCAAGATCCTCAAGATCGACGAGGACCGGCGGAACATCGTCGTCTCCCGCCGCCGCCTGATCGAAGAGCAGCGCGCCAAAGCCAAAGAAAAGCTCATGGAGGAGATCAAGGAAGGCGAACTCCGCAAGGGCGTGGTCAAGAACATCGCCGATTTCGGGGCGTTTGTGGACCTGGGCGGCATCGACGGGCTGTTGCACATCACGGACATGAGTTGGGGCCGAATCGGCCATCCGTCCGAGGTGGTCAGCATCGACGAGGAGATCGAGATCATGATCCTCAACGTCGATTACGAGAAAGAAAAGATCGCCCTGGGTCTCAAGCAGAAGACACCCAGCCCGTGGGAGAACGTCGAAGAGAAGTTCCCCACCGGCTCGCGGGTCACCGGCGAGGTGGTCAACATCATGTCCTACGGTGCCTTCGTGAAGCTCGAAGAAGGCCTCGAGGGTCTGGTGCACATCTCCGAGATGTCCTGGACGCGGCGGATCAACCACCCCTCCGAGATGGTCTCGCAGGGCGACCAGATCGAGGTCGTCGTGCTCGAGATCGACAAGGCCAAGCAGGAAATCTCGCTGGGAATGAAGCAGGCCGAGACCAATCCCTGGATGGTCGTCAAGGAGAAGTACCCCCCGGGAACGGTCATCACCGGCCTGGTGCGGAACATGACCAACTTCGGCGCCTTCGTCGAGATCGAGGAAGGCATCGACGGGCTGCTGCACGTTTCGGACCTCTCGTGGACCCGCAAGATCGGGCACCCCTCCGAAGTGCTCAAGAAGGGTCAGGAACTCCAGTGCGTGGTGCTCGCGGTCGACGAGGAAAAGATGCGCGTCGCCCTGGGTCTCAAGCAGCTCACCGAGGACCCCTGGCTGCGGCAGATTCCCGAGCACTACCTGCCCGGGCAGATCGTCAAGGGCAAGGTCACCAAGATCACGAACTTCGGCGTGTTCGTCGAGCTCGAACCCGAGTTGGAGGGCCTGCTGCACGTTTCCGAGTTGGCCGACTACAAGGTCGAGAACCCCAAGGACGTCGTGAAGGTCGGCGAGGAACTGGAAGTCAAGATCCTCCGCGTGGACACCGAAGACCGCAAGATCGGCCTGTCCCTCAAACGTGCCCAGTGGGCGGCTGAGGAAGGCGAAGGCGGCGGCGTGGAAGCCACCTCCGGCGGCGGCGAGCGACGTCGCGGCGGGTTGGAAGGCGATGGCGGCCTGCTGGGAGACATGGCCGACAACATCATCAAGACCATCCGCGACGGCGAAGAAGTCCAAGGGGCGTCGGCTGACACCGGCAAGGAAGAGCCCGCCCAAGCCCAGGAAGAAGAACGCCCCAAGCGCGAGACCGAGACGGTCGATTCCGAGACCGCCGAGGAAATCGCCATGGACGCCCTGGAAGAGAAGAAGGAAGAAGGCGGCGAAGAGTAACACCCGCCTGCCACAGACGCACCCTCAAAACGGGCGCTCGGCCAACCGCCGGGCGCCCGTTTTCTCGCGCACACCAAAGTAAGCCCCCGCCGTCAGGTCGGGGACAGGTTCCAGCATCAGGAAGCCCCCACCGTCAGGTGGGGGATAGACCGCGTCCCGTAGCACGGCCTTCCAGG